>JAEZPX010000125.1 GCA_023413275.1 Bacillota bacterium
CTCCAGCACCCTCTCTGTATTGCCAAAGGGAAGCTCTAAATCTCCACCGTCAAAGAATTCGTACTCTGTCATGTCTTTATCGCAGTAAGGAGAATAGGTTTCTATCCCGAAAGATTCACTCCGAATCGCCGATGGACCAAAGCGTGTGCCGGGGCGGAAGGAGGTAGTTCCATCAAATGGAACGCCAAACAGAACTATTTCCGCATTCTCATATTCGGCTTCACAAGCCAAAAATGTCTGTATATTCTTAAGCATCCTCCAGCATCTCCTTTACATAATTGGGTAAGCCAAAGGCTCCTAGGTGCAACTCTGAATTATAATATCTTGTTTTTATCTTCAAAGCATCCCATGCATCTGCTTTCAAATCCTTTTGGGGATGAAGAGCTTTTGATGCAAACCCAAACAGCCAATGCCCCGAAGGATAGGTAGGGATGTGTGCCTGATACACAAAGCTCATCGGAAATGCATGTGAAATACGGCGATGGGCAGACTTCATTGCTTTTGCATCCTCTTCATAAAAAGGACTTTCGTGCTGATTTAATAAAATCCCTTGCTCCGTTAAAGCACGACAGCAGTTTCCATAAAATTCCTTGGTGAAAAGCACCTCACCAGGGCCAAAGGGATCCGTGGAATCCACAATAATCAGATCATAAAGCTTATCTGTGTGACGCACAAACTTCAAACCATCCTGAAAATGCAAATGTACCCTTTCATCTTCAAAACCACATGCCGTTTGGGGAAGAAATTCTTTGCACACTGCCACAACCCGTTCATCAATTTCTACAATATCAATTTCCTCTATCCCTGGATACTTCCCTAGTTCTCGAACCACGCCGCCGTCACCAGCGCCAATGACCAATACTGTTTTAATCTCAGGATTCACAGCCATGGCAGTATGGGTAATCATCTCATGATAAATAAATTCGTCTCGCTCCGTGAGCATCATAATGCCATCCAAAGTTAGAAAACGTCCAAATTCAGGAGATTCAAACATTGATATTTTCTGATACTTACTTTCCTCAAAATGAAGCTGTCGGGAAACCTTTACAGAAAAACGCACATTTGGTGTGTGATATTCGCTATACCATAAATCATCCATTTTCTTCTCCTTTCCATACGTTAAGCTTTGTAATATCCATACTTTCCGGGCCTGTAATGACACAGCCCTTTTCCTTGGCATATTGGATATAAGCAATAATTTCCCGGGTAATACGCTCACCAGGGGCCAAGATGGGGATTCCCGGCGGGTAGCACATGACAAACTCGGTACAAACCTTGCCGTCACACTCTGCCAAAGGAAGGCTCATTTTGTCCGCATAAAAAGCCTCTTGAGGCGAAATGACTACATCAGGAGCAATATACTCCGTATCCAACATATCTTTATTGTCTTTTTTATGAATACGCCTAATTTCAGAAAGGGCACTAATCAGGCGTTCAATATTTTTATTTTTATCCCCCACAGAAATGTATGCAAGAACATTTCCTAAATCTCCAAACTCAATTTGAATGCCATATTCATCCCGCAGTAAATCGTAAACCTCAATACCCGCCAGCCCCAGTGCCAAGGTATTTACAGAAAGCTTGGTGGTATCAAAATCAAACACACTGTCGCCGTTGATTAATTCTTTGGAATATGCGTAATAATCGCCAATGGCGTTGATTTCATCTCTAGCATACTGGGCAAAATTCTTTACCTTCTCAAAGGTTTCCTCTCCCCACAGAGCAAGGTTTCGCCTTGAAATATCCAAGCTGGAGAGCAATAAATAAGAGCCGCTGGTGGTTTGGGTTAAGTTGATAATTTTTCTAACATAGTTAGCGTTTACTCCCTCACCACAAATCAACAGAGAGCTTTGGGTAAGTGAACCCCCAGATTTATGCATACTGATTGCAGCCATATCTGCACCTGCCGCCATAGCAGAAATTGGCATGTCCTTCCCAAAATAAAAATGTGTACCATGGGCTTCATCTGCAAGAACTAGGAGACCCTTTTCATGGGCGATTTGCGTAATCTGCTTTAAATCCGAACAAATGCCATAATAGGTGGGGTTATTCACCAAAATGGCTTTGGCATTCGGGTGCTTTTCGATGGTTCTTTTTACATCCGCAACAGACATTCCCAAAGCAATACCCAGCTTTTTGTTCATTTGAGGATTGATATAAACAGGTATTGCTCCGCACAGTACCAATGCATTAATCACACTTTGGTGTACATTTCTAGGTAAAATGATTTCATCCCCGCTTTTCACACTGGAAAGAATCATGGTTTGCACAGCAGAGGTTGTCCCTCCCACCATGAAAAAGGCTTGGGCACCACCAAAGGCGTCTGCGGCGAGTTCCTCGGCTTCTTTGATCACACTGACAGGATGACATAGATTATCCAAAGGCTTCATGGAATTTACATCCACAGACATGCATTTTTCACCCAAAAAATCTGTCAGCTGGGGGTTACCCTTTCCATGCTTATGACCTGGAACGTCAAAGGGCACCAGGCGGTCATGCCGCATTCGTTCCAAGGCTTCCATCAAGGGCATTTTACTTTGATCCTTCAAGGCTTCACCTCCTGATACACATTGGTACCACTGAATATTTCTATCATTTCCTGACGTAAAGCGTTTGTGATATCCAAACGAATTTTGGGAGGAATTTCATAAACATCTGAGTTAAACAAGTAATTTTGCAATACCAAATCCTTAATCAGCATTTTGGTATGAAAAATATTAGACTGATAAATATTTACATCAATGGCATCATATTTCTGGAGAATATCGTTGTGGATATAATCCTGAATTGAAGTAATGCTGTGATCTATAAACAGCTTTTGCCCCTTCATATTTCGGGTAAACCCTCTCACACGGTAATCCATGGTGATAATATCGGAATCAAAGCTGCCAATCAAAAAATCCAAAGTAGAAAGAGGTGTGATTTCCCCGCAGGTTGCCACATCAATATCCACACGAAAGGTTGCAATGGAGGTTTCGGGATGATACTCAGGATAGGTGTGTACAGTAACATGGCTTTTATCCAAATGAGCCACAACGGTTTCCCCGCTTCTGGATTTTGCCATATTTACCTCTGCAATGAGAAAAGTAACACTGGCACCCTGAGGCTCATAATCCTGCTTAGAAATATTTAGCACCGTCGCGCCAATCATTTCCGTAAGCTTTGTCAAAATGGCGGTTAAACGCTCGGAATTATACTGCTCGTTGATATATTTAATATAATCCTGCTGTTCCCTAGCCGTTTTGGCATAACATATATCATAAATATTAAAGCTCAAAGATTTTGTAAGATTATTAAAGCCATATAATTTCATTTTATCTTCCATTCTGAACCTCCCAAACAAAAAAAGATGCACCACAGTATCCTATGGCACATCTTATAAATCGCTCAATTAAATTAAGGCATACACAAAAATCTACACTTCTACCCTTACAGCAGTGAGATTCTCGCCTGTCACCAAAATGTTTTCAGAGTCTATATAGTAAGAACTACTTTTACTACTCCTGCTATTGACCGTTTCACAAGTGTGTACCCTAGTACACTTGGTTATGAAGTAACCAACTGGCAATTGAGTTGCCAACTTATAAAAGTTGCGCTCTTAACGCAATCAATAATGTGGAATGATTTCCACAATCGGCAGTTGACCCGGCTGTCCGTATGGCCTTGAGTTTCATACTTAAATGAAACTGGTCAAAAGTGTTCTCGCTATATATGCGATTGAAAACAGGTTTATTTTAATTCATAAAATTCAGTTTTGTCAATAGGTTTCGACAAAAATTTTTTTTACTTTCGGTTTCCAATTATTTCTTGTATCTTCTTAGCACTTTTCAAAATGCACCAAAAGTTAACATAATTATTGTTTTTTATTACGAATTGGCGTTACAACCATCTTATCCTTTACTCAAATATTATCATACAAATATCGTTATAAATATCCCACAATTTTACTTTCTTTAGCTATCTCATCCTGTATATTCAGTAAATTTACTTTGTATAGTTAATAACAGCGACTTATCGTATAATACAAAAAAAATGAATAATACATAAATAGCCACCAATATATTTTATTTACATAACTTTTTAGCAGAAATTACTGCAACACATCAATATAAAAAAATCAATCTGTTTGGCATGATGGTTTTCACGAATTCCCTCCAAGTAATTTTTCAACAAACAAGATTCTGAGATACTGTTTTTCGAATTTCTTTGTGTTATAATAAAGATAAATAAAATTTATGTTCCAAATAAAAGGGGTATGGATATGCAATTTAAAGCGTTGGAATACTTAGAAGCAATCTATAAATATAAAAGCTTTACGAAAGCGGCTGAAGCACTTTTTGTTTCCCAGCCTGCTATTTCAGCGGCAATCCGGAAACTTGAAGACGATTTTAATGTAAAATTAATCATTCGGACCCCAAAAAAACTGTTTTTCACTCCTGAAGGAGAGGCCTTTGTTGCAAAAATATTACCAATTTTGGAAGAATTGCGTTCTATTGAAAAGGACATGCTTGCAAAAAGCAGCAATCGAAAACAAATCCTACGCTTAGGGCTTTCGCCAACAGCTCCCCCTGATATTGTTCATGGAATTTATCAGATTTTTTTGCCTTCTTTAGCAGAAAATGAGGAAGTTTTTTTTGATGAAGGTGGTGCTTATTATCATATTGAGAAAATTTCCAACGGAGAAGTTGATGTTGCAATTAATGTTATTCCAGAAGATATTTCAGATTTCCCAGTTGCATCTATACCCCTGTATCGTCAAGAAATATGTCTCCTGCTAAGAGAAGATAGCGAGTTGGCGAAGTATGATAAAATACCTATACAACTTCTAAATACCACCCCCATAACCAGCCTTGGTGCATCCTCTTATTTGCCTAAACGCCTGGAAATGGAGGCCGCAAAAAGAAACATTCATTTAAAGGTCGCCTCAAAACATTTGCACCAAACCAGTTATATTGAAGAAATCCTTTTGGGCAATAGCTCCGGCATTATCAATGTGGATGGGAACCAAATGTCCCGTGCTTTATATGCCCACAAAGCACTAGTCACAAGACCTTTTCAGGAGCCTATGTATCTGGAAATCGGGATTTTATATCAAAAAAATGGTCATCTCCAGCCACTTACCAAAAGAATTCTTGATTTTATTGAAAATACTGCAAAATTATCTATATAATCTATAAAGACAGCCCCCCAAAATGTATGTTACATTTTAGGGGGCTGTCAATTTTGAAGTGCTTTTGACACTCAATATTATGCCTTTTAATGATAAAAGAAAGTTATGTTAAGACAAAAATAATGTATTGTACAAAAGAATGTACTTATCTTAAAATGAAGTTAAATAAATGTGCTATTTTCTCATTTTTTTATACCAAGGAGGAAACATTATGTCACAAATGATGAAATGTGTAGTGAAAGAACGACCAGAAGTTGGTGCATTGGCTCTTGTAGAAAGACCCGTCCCAACTTATGGTGCCAACGACATACTGGTAAAAGTAAAGGCGGCGGCAGTTTGTGGAACCGATGTTCACATCATGGATTGGAACGAATGGTCCCAAAAACGCCTCAACCCTCCCACTATTATTGGTCACGAGTTTGCCGGTGAAGTGATTGCAGTGGGTGATCATGTAGCAACAATCAAAATCGGCGATTTAATTTCAGCAGAAACACATATTGTTTGTAATTCATGCTCCCTTTGCCACAATGGCAACGAGCATGTCTGCCCTAATACAAAAACCATTGGTGTAGCCAGAGACGGCTGTTTTGCAGAATATATTGCCATTCCTGCTGAAAATGCCATTGTTTACGATCCATCCACGCCTGTGGAAATTGTTTCAATAATGGAACCCTTTGGTGTAGCAGTTCATGCCGCAATGGAATTCCCTGTAGCTGGAAAAACTGTTTTAGTAAATGGATGCGGTCCCATCGGTGTTATGGCAATCGCAGTTGCAAAAAAATGCGGTGCTGCCAAGGTATTTGCTGTAGAAATCAACAAACAACGGGGTGAATTGGCACTGAAAATGGGTGCTGACGAAGTTCTCAACCCCATGGAAGTTGATGTGGTAAAAGAAATCAAAGCAAAAACTGCTTATGGTGCAGAAGTTGTTATCGAGTTCACTGGCAACATTCGAGCAATCAAAACAGCCATTGAATGCATGGCACCTGAAGGCAAAATGGCGGCAGCAGGTCTACCTGATGGTTCCGTTGATTTTAACTTCTCCGAATTTGTTTATAGTGGAAAAGTAATCAAGGGCATCGCCGGAAGACTGATGTATAAAACATGGGAGGATGCCAAGGGCTTAATTGAAGGTGGATTAGACCTCTCCCCTATTATCACCCATACACTGCCTTTGGAGGAATTCCAAGAAGGATTACGCTTAATGAAAAGCGGAGAGTGCTGTAAAGCGATTTTAATTCCATAATTTTTATGTACTTCTCCTTACCGTTCAGATAAAAATAATAATCTACAAAAGAAAAATTTAAAAATACAAAAGTTAAGGGTGTCGATAAAATCGACACCCTTTCAGCTCTTTACGTTGTTTCAATTTTGTATAAAACAAATATAGCACCCTATTACCCCTTTATAAGCAAACCTCTAATTCAAATATACATTTCTAAGGAAATATCAAAAATGCTATTATAATATCTATTCCATCTCTACTTCATCCTCTTGAAAAGGTTGTTCCCCATCTTCCCAAAGGGGCATACTGACGATTGCCTTAAATAAGTCACCGTCCACCTTAATGCCAAAGGTGCCTCCTTGTGCCTCTGCCAAGCTCTGGGCAATAGAAAGCCCAAGACCTGAACCTTCTGTTGTTCTGGATGCATCCCCTCGAACAAAACGGTCAGTCAATCTTGTTTCATCAAAATCAATGGGAGTGGCTGAAATATTTTTCATCACCAAGATACCCCGTCCTTCTGCTTGAAAAATGTCTATATAAACCCGAGAATCAGGCATGGAATATTTAACTGCATTGGACACCAAATTCTCCAATATTCGCCATAAATGCCTGCCATCGGCAGAGATGTACAACGGCTCAGGGCAGCTTACCTTTACCTCAAGCCCAGCGGCTTCAATTTTTTCCTCCAGCTCTCCAATTGCCTGCAACGTGATTTGACGATAATCAATCCGCATTTTTGAAACCGTAATATTACCGCTGGAAACCTTGCTGGCTTCGATAAGATCTTCAATTAACTGCTTCAGGCGATAGGACTTCTCATATAATATCTCTACATATTCAGAAGCCGCTTTGTTTTCCAGCCTTAAGCTACGCAGCAAATCGACATAAGAAATAATAGAGGTTAAAGGAGTTTTCAAATCGTGGGAAACATTGGTTATGAGTTCCGTTTTCATTCTCTCTCCTTTCACTGCATCTTCAACGGAGTTTTTCAATCCATCCTGTATATTAGCAATGTCCATAGCAAAATTTGAAAATGAAGGAGAAATTTCTTCTAAATTTAGTTTATACTGCAGATTACCTTTTGAAGTTTCTCTGGCAGAAATCATAATTCTTTTCAATGATCGCAAAGCTCTTAAAAACAGGAACATACAAAAAGCATTGAAAAGGAATAAACCCAGCAAACACAAAAAACAGACGAAGTAATATCCCATTTGTGCTGCAAAAATAATGAACCCCATTATGACGCAATTTCCCAATCCATAGCTAAGCATAACAAAAATCATCCAGCCCCGAAAGGTTTTACCTGTAAATAATTCTGACATGCGTCGAATGGTTACAGATACCCAGGTGTTGCGCAGAAAGATTTTGCCTTTGATTTGTCTGGAAACAGACATAATATAAGAAATGATGGCGGCAATATCACAAATATAAATAATTCCTAAAATTGTATTAAAAATATATGCCCAAAAAATCGCCGTTTCATTTAAAATGCTTGATAAAATTGCTACTCCAAAAAATATAGCAAAGGTCGTTAAACCAATAACCAATAAAAAATGAACCTCATTATAAATTTTATCTACTGCTAAATAAGTAACCTTTCCACCCTTCTCACTTTGTCCCGCAACACGTATTAAATAAACCAGACAAAAAATAATGATAATGGTAGAAGCAGTAAATACGCCAAACAGAATGGGCAATCCTGCCTTTGCAAAAACATATTCCTGACCAAGGGTGTAAAAGGAATCACCGTATACAAAAGGCTCTCGAATTCCTGCGTAAATTTTATAATCGCTGGTTTCCATGATGGTATTATTGCTGGTATAGCCCATCACCCCTAATTTATCGCTACTAAAGCCTGAAGAAAGAACAATGGTTCGATCAATATTACTCATTTCGCCCCTTGTTGTATTTCCAGCAACAACATTACCACTGCTATCCTCTACATAATAGAGAAAGTTTGTCATACCATTTAAAAAGCGAATGCTGCTTTTATAGTCGTCCAACTGATTTTGAATGTACATTTTCCGATAGAGAGGCAGGCGGCTTTCTACCAACTCTTTATATTCATCAAAATTGTGTTTTAAAGAGTTTGGGATACTTCCATGGGTAATCAATCCGTCAAAGGTATCATTGATGGACGTATTCCCTGTTATAATACCTTCTTTAATGCCGTAATATCGTTTGAAGTCGGTAAGCAGTTCCTCCCTGTCTATCAGTTCACCACTACTAATCCGACTTTCATTTCGATAATACACCTCTGAAAGTATAACCTCATCCAGTGCCTGGGCAAAGCTGTTTTTAAACTCATAGGTGTCATAAACACTATGTGCTTCAATGATATCTCTATTCCAGTGCTTGGAAATATTTGCTGTTATAATCCCGCAAAAAAAGTTGGCCATAGCACAAATAAAAAGGAGTGCTACACCGACTATCTTCCATTTTCTTTGGTAGCTCCTATATTTTTTCAATTTTGTATCCAATACCCCACACCACCTTTAGATATCTAGGCTCTTTCGGATTAATTTCAATTTTTTCTCTAATACGGCGGATGTGTACGGAAACTGTATTTTCAGGGGCGAACGATAACTCATTCCAAACCCTTTCATAAATTTGGTCAATAGAAAATACCTTTCCTGCATTTTCCATCAACAACTGTAGAATCCCATACTCTGTTGCTGTAAGCTTAATGGGTTCTCCGTTGACACGAACCTCCTTGGCATCCTTATCCAATTCAAGCTCTCCAATTTTTATCACATTACTTTTTTCTGCAATACTGCCCAAGGCAGTATATCGACGCATCTGGCTTTTCACCCTTGCCAAAAGCTCCAGTGGGTTAAAAGGTTTTGTAATGTAATCGTCTGCACCAAAATTAAGCCCCAAAATTTTGTCTGTATCCTCAGATTTGGCTGACAAAATGATAATAGGTATATTCAAGGTCTCCCTAATTTTAACCGTAGTATTCAAGCCATCCAGCTTAGGCATCATAATATCCAGCAAAATCAAATGTATCTCGTTTTCCTCTAAAGCTTTCAATGCCTCTAAGCCATTATAAGCCTTAATGATATGATACCCTTCCTGCTTTAAATAAATTTCTATTGCATCAACAATGGCTTTATCATCATCACATACCAAAATATTGAATTTATCCATCAGAAAATCCCCCCTAAGTTCGCACAATATTACTATTTTATCATAACAGGTTAGTTTTACAAAATAAAACAAACTTCCTTACAGAATTCTTAATTTTCTTTTTTAGTCTAACCGATTCTAAGCAGAATTAAAATAAAAAATTTTTTGTCGCATTTTTAAAAAAAATGATTGACATTTATTTTGTTTTCATATATACTAAATTTCGTTGCGGGTCACTAGCTCAGTTGGTAGAGCACTGGACTTTTAATCCAGGTGTCCCGGGTTCGAGCCCCGGGTGACTCATTTTTTATTGGTTAGAAGAGTGTTTATGTTTCTGTTGCATCACTTTCTTTATTCCAAGGCTTTTAAATTTGAAATCCCTATTGTAAGGAAATAACCTACAATAGGGATTTTTTAATGAGGATATCCAAAATTTTTTTATAAGATTATGCCAGTTACATTCGATATTATTTTAAAACGAGAATACTTTTCTGTTTTTGAAGGGGCAAAGCATTGTCATCCCAAATTCACACTGCTATAATGAAAACGAAGTTTCCTTATATTTAAATATAATCCCAACGCAAAGAAATTGCATTTAGGAGGAAAACATTGATTCGTAATATTATTGAAGACTACAAAGAAATTTTTTTATATTCCATGATTGCCCTATTTGTGGGGATTATTATTGGTGGTATTGATGCCCTCTTTGGAAAAGTATTGCTGAAAGTAACACAATTTAGGGGTGAGCACACTATGCTTTTGGTACCCTTTTTACCTATTGCAGGCCTGTGCATTCCTTTCTTATATCGTTCTCTCAGTAAAGAAAGTATAAAAGGTATGACCCTTGTTTTTCAGACTGGGCATGGCGATAAAAACGGTATTCCTAAGATGCTTGTTCCTTTAATTATATTAACCACGTGGATTACCCATCTTTTTGGCGGCAGCGCCGGGCGAGAAGGCGTTGCAGTACAGATCGGCGCCTCTGTGGCACATACCATTGGTAGAAGGTTAAAATTTTTAAACAATCCACGTATTTTGTTAGTAATCGGCATGGCTGCCGGATTTGCCGGTCTATTTCAAACACCAATAGCTGCAACTTTTTTTGCTCTGGAGGTACTTGTATCCGGTATATTACTATATGAGGCCTTGCTTCCTGCGTTGGTTGCATCTTATACAGCAAGCACCACCTCCCATTTACTGGGCTTAGAGAAATTCACTATTGACCTGCCAAATACACTATCCATTTCATCTGAACTTTTATTGAAGCTTGTCCTGTTGGGAATTATATTTGGAATGGTAGGGGGCGTTTTTGCTCTTTTGTTAAACCTTTGTAAAAATAAATTAAATATTCTTATAGAGAATCCTATGAAAAGAATCTTTTTAGGGGGTTGTGTTTTATCTCTACTGTTTTTGCTGTTTCATAGCGGAAGATATTGTGGTTTAGGCACAAACCTAATTCAGTTTAGCCTTATGGGTGAACAAATATATCAATACGATTGGCTCCTAAAGCTTTTATTGACCATTTTGACCCTATCTGTGGGCTTTCAGGGTGGCGAGGTCACCCCTCTCTTTTCTATCGGCGCAAGCTTAGGTATGGTATTAGGAAGCCTAATGGGTTTACCGGTTACTCTTGCTGCCGCCCTTGGCTATGCCGCAGTTTTCGGCAGTGCCACCAATACATTATTGGCACCTATTCTCATTGGCGTAGAGGTTTTTGGACCCCAAAATACAATTGCCTTTATCATTGTTTGCGCATTTGCCTTTATCTTTAATGGGAATAAAACAATTTATACCGCACAAAAAAGATTCAATTTTTTTACTAACGAAACTATACAATATTAACGTCCCCTAAATATTAACTTTCAAAAAATATCCCTTTGAATTGATTTTATATGTATTTTTTTATTCAAAATTGTATGCTTTTCACATGAAAACCAATTCAAAACCTTTTCTGCACTTGAAAAGGTACACTGTTTTTGATATACTTTAATTTATAATACTTTTGGAGGTGTACCATGGAAAGCCAGAACTTTTCATTATCAGATCATGACAGAGCGATCTTATATTCATATGTAAATGTAGCAGAAGGTGTTTCTGAATTTTTAGGAAACTTTTGTGAAGTGGTTATACATAATCTTGAAAACATGGATCATTCCGTTATGCATATCATTAACGGTCACCTTTCCGGTAGGCAGGCTGGTGCATCTATTTCAGAGGTCACATTATCATTTCTTAACCGTATGATGGCAGAACCTAATCTAAATCATCTTTATTATTTTGCAAAAAACAAACGAGGAGAAACTTTTAAATCCTCAATCTCAGCTATTATGGGAGAAAAAGGAAATATAATTGGGCTGTTATGTATCAATATGTATTTGTCAGCCCCCATTTCCGATTTGGTCCACTTTATGACCCCTTCCGAGAGTACAAAACAGGAAAATATTTCAGAAACCTTTGTGGAAAATACAGTAGAACTGATGCTTCACGCTCTAGAGGAAGCAAAAAAAGCGGTCTATAGCAATCTCTCTATTTCCTCTTCCAATAAAAATAAGGAAATCGTATCTACTTTATATCAAAAAGGAATTTTTAACTTAAAAGATTCGGTTGTAACCATTGCAGATCATTTGGGTATTTCAAAAAACACCGTTTACATGCATATTCGCAATATGAATAAATGAGCATACAATATCAGAAATAAAAAAGCAGTCTTTTCCTTTGATGGCAAACAGGAAATGGCTGCTTTCTTAATTTTTATAGCTTTACTACATCTTTTTGAAACTCATGATTTAATATCTGACCTATGGCAGAATAGATCGCACTGCCGCCACAGAAAATACCCTCATATCCGGCTATCATTTTAATAAAATGACTTCCAGTAAAATCACCTAAGGCCAGTAAAAAGAATAATACCGTCAAAGAACCGAAGACTACCCTTGAAGCCATATTATGCTTTAAGGTGCCAATAAACATCCCTAATGTAAAAATACCCCACAGTAATAAATAAAAGGCCATAGAGAGCTCATCTGCGCTCTGTACGCCACCCTGAGGAATCGCAGAAGGCAACAGCCAAATTCCAACCAACGACCACCAAAAGGTACCATATGCCGTAAATGCTGTTGCACCAAAGGTATTGCCCGCTTTAAACTCCATAATACCTGCCACGACCTGTGCAAAACCACCTAAAAAAAGACCCATACTAATAATGACTGCTGATAATGATACAATACCTGCGTTATGTAAATTCAATAAAACTGTGGTCATACCAAAACCTAAAAGACCAAGGGGCGCCGGGTTTGCAACAGCACTTGCGTGGTTACTCATAAAAAATCCTCCTAATTATTGACTTCTATACAATTTTTATCAATTCTGCATTAATCTTTAGAATTTCTGTATACCACGTCACTCTGTATGCAAGATTCAAAAAGACCTTACATCTTATTGACAAAGAATCAGTGGTAATTTGTTCTGTTGACCTTAATATAAATTATAAAAAGGCATGTTCGGTGATCTATACCTCAATGTCATTTTCCTTCAAAAATCTAATATCCTTTAGACTCAACTCAGCCGAGTTTAATAAATCCGGCCGTTTTTGAGCAGTGCGAAGTAAAGCTTGTTCTCTGCGCCATTTTTCCACATTTCCATGGTGACCACTTAAAAGCACCTGAGGCACCTCACGCTCCATAAAAATGGGTGGACGGGTATACTGGGGGTATTCCAATAGCCCCTGTGAAAAGCTCTCATCTTCAAAGGAAGCCTCTTTTCCAAGTACACCGGGCATTAGACGAGAAATAGCATCAATCATTGTAATTGCCGCCAACTCTCCCCCTGTGAGCACAAAGTCACCTAAGGAAATTTCATCTGTGACTATTTCTTCAATCACCCGTTCGTCTACACCTTCATAATGACCGCACAAAAATATAAGATTTTCCTCCTGTGCCAATTCCTCTGCCACACGCTGGTTAAAGGGCCTGCCTTGTGGTGACATATAAAGAACCCGGGTTCTGCTGCCTGCCTTTGGCAAAATACTTTGATAGGCATCAAAAATAGGCTGGGGCTGCATAACCATGCCGGCTCCCCCGCCATAGGGATAATCATCTACCTGCAAATGCTTACTTTTGGAAAAGTCTCTAATATTGATGGATTCAACAGATATCAAACCATCCCTTTGAGCTCTGCCTAAAATACTATGGGATAGGGTCTCCTGAACCATTTCGGGAAATAGTGTTAAAACAAAGAACTGCTTCATTACCTCAACCCTTCCAGAAGTGCCACTG
>JAEZPX010000132.1 GCA_023413275.1 Bacillota bacterium
GTTTTAAATATAAAATGAAGAAAGGAAAAAATGCATGAAAAATGAAAGGGATGACAGTATTGAATTTATTCCCGTGGAAGTGAAAGAATTTACGGAATTTAGGAAGAAGTTGCAAGATTCTTTTGCAATAGCTGTAATTGAAAGCTTTGGTGATAAAAGTAAAGGGCCGATTCCCCCTGATGATGTTATTCAAGAATCTTTAAACGCCAAAAACGCAGAAACGTATCATATTCTTTGTAATCATAAAAAGGTGGGGGGTGTAGTGCTACGCATTAACAACGAAACCCATCATAATGCACTGGATTGGTTCTTCTTATGTCCGGAGCATAGTGGTGGTGGCATCGGTTTTTCTACATGGAGAGCCATTGAGGCCAAATATCCAACAACAAAGGTATGGGAGCTTGTAACGCCTTACTTTGAAAAAAGGAATATCCATTTTTATGTGAATAAATGCGGATTCCACATTGTGGAATTTTTTAATACATATCATTCTGATTCACATGGACATCATCGTGGCGGCGAAAAAGACGAGCATATGCTCGACAGAAAAGAATTTTTTAGATTTGAGAAGGTAATGAATGCTGATTAAAAATAGGGAGTGTATGGTTTTTGCGGTGCCGCTAAGTTCCGGTAGAGATTGTTTTGATACTGCTTTAGATATTGTATTTTAAATATGAATGGATGCTGTATATGGCAGTATATTCTAAAAGCCTAAAAAAGCAAACAGTAACATAGGATGAATAAATAAATCAGTAATCTGAGCAACCGTTCTGACGGCTCAAGATTATTAGAAAGAGACAAATTATGAGTAAAAGAAAAATAATAGGAAATTTTCTGTTTTTGGGTTTCCTTTTTATTGGAATGGTATACTATGTTTTTCATGGCAAAGACATGGAGAGGATTTTGGAACAAATTAGCAATGCAGACATGTTTTACTGGATATGTGCCGTTTTTTGCGTTATTATGTTTATTGGTAGTGAGTCAGTCATTATATATTACCTTATGAGAAATATCCGACAAAAGATTAAGCTTGCCCATTGCTTTCTTTATTCATTTATAGGTTTCTTCTTTTGTTGCATAACACCATCAGCCAGCGGGGGACAACCAGCTCAAGTTTATTTTATGAGAAAAGATAACATTCCTGTAGAAATATCTACATTAGTACTCATGATTGTAACGATTACTTACAAATTGGTCTTAATTGCTTTAGGTGTAGGTATTTTAATTGTCAGACCACAGCAAATTCTGCAAAGCATTGCCCCAGTCATAGGGATTTTTTATATTGGATTGGTCCTTAATATTGTGGTCGTTGGGTTCATGATTTTTATGATTTTTGATACAACCTTAGCAAAGCACATTTTAAATAGTGGGATAGGACTTCTTAGCAGGTTTGGGGTAATTAAACAAACAGAAAAATTATCAGTCAGAGTAGATATGGCAATTGAAAAGTATAAAGATTCCGCCTCTTATTTTAAAAAGAATAAAGGTGTTGTTTGGAATGTATTTCTGCTGTCAGTTTTACAACGATTGTTCCTATTTTATGTTACTTATTTAGTGTATAAATCTTTTGGTTTACACGGAACAGGCTTTATAACAATTATTTTTTTACAAGGTGTAATTTCGGTTGCGGTAGACATGTTACCGTTTCCGGGGGGCGTGGGAATCAGTGAAAAACTATTTCTATTGATTTTTACACCAATCTTTGGACATATTACGTTACCAGCTATGGTGGTAAGCAGAGGACTTAGTTATTATACTGAATTATTGCTAAGTGCTTTATTAACTGCTATTGCTTATTTTAGAATGGTTTTAAACAGAAGGGAAGATATAAGATGATTGGTTTTTATGATTATACAGTCATAGCTACTTATATTGGTTTAGCAAGCACTGTTTTTGGTATGACACAAGTGATTGATGGCAGATTTCGAACAGCAATTTTTTGTCTGGCGTTATCAGGTCTTTGTGACATGTTTGATGGAAAAATTGCCCGAACGAAAAAAAATCGTACGGATGATGAAAAAATGTTTGGCATACAAATTGATTCCTTAAGTGATGTTGTTTGTTTTGGAATATTTCCAGCAATGATTGGTTATGTGCTGGGGGTAAAAGGTATTTTAGGCGGACTTATTATTACATTTTATTGCGTTGCAGCTGTAATTCGATTGGGCTTCTTCAATGTATTGGAGACAGGAAGACAACAAGCAGAAGGGGGCGGAAATAAATTTTATCACGGCCTGCCCGTTACTTCAATTGCAGTTATTTTGCCACTGGTCTTTCTTCTAAATTTTTTCTTACCTACAGGGATAATAGAGTATGTACTTATGGGAACCCTTCTTTTAGTGGCAATACTGTTTATTGTGGATTTTAAATTTAAGAAGCCGACGAACAAACAGCTCTCTGTTCTGGTTCTGATTGTTGCATGTGCAGTTATTACAAATATGCTCTTTTCAGAGTATCACATTAAACACACCACAAAACGTGAAAAGCCTTTGATTCAGACGTTTGAGGATAACAAATAAATGGGGAGGGGTTAGATGAAATACGCTGACCGAAAGGGTTACATCGTTGAAAAAAATGGGGGACAAGATGGTATACTCTCATTTCTATATGGAAATAGGCTGGGAATGCTATTGCTCCATGAGATTGTAAAACCGAAATACTCAATTTTAATGGGCCGTTTCCTAAACCTCAGACTTTCGAAAATATTGATTCCACCATTTATTGTTTTAAACAAGATTGATATGACAGAATATCAAGAGTGTAAATTTGAATCCTACAATGATTTTTTTACCAGGAAAATAAAAAAAGAGAAACGAAAAGTTGACTTTTCCACTGAGAATTTCATTGCTCCAAGTGATGGAAAATTGAGTGTTTATACCATTGATGGAGCTAGTCGTTTCAAAATCAAAAACACGTCTTACACAATGAAAAGCTTATTAAAAAGTACTAGATTAGCCGAGAAATATAAGGGTGGGACATTATTGATCTTTCGATTAACTGTAGATGATTATCATAGATATTGTTATATAGATGATGGATATAAGTCGAAGAATTATCATATACCTGGTGTATTACACACAGTAAATCCCGTTGCAAATGACAAATTGAAGATTTATAAAGAAAATACCAGAGAGTTTACAATACTAAAAAGTAAAAATTTTGGGAACCTACTCATTATGGAAGTTGGCGCATTGTTCGTAGGAAAAATTGTAAATCATCATGACGAGGGTACAGTTATACGTGGTGAAGAAAAAGGCAAATTTGAATTTGGAGGTTCAACAATTATTGTTTGTGCAGAAAAAGGCGCAATTGAAATTGATCAAGATATTTTAAAAAATACAAGCTTAGGCATTGAAACAATGGTAAAGATGGGAGAAAAGATTGGAATTGCACAAACATCCAAAATGTAACTAGCAAATTACTAACAAGCATTTCAAATAGGTTAAGTCATGGTCAACAGGACCGTTAGGCTTAGCCTATTTTTATTGGGGAAATCTGATCTTTTATTCTGGAATGAAATCCCATTAACATAAATTTAACGAAGTATTAACTGGTCCTAGAT
>JAEZPX010000176.1 GCA_023413275.1 Bacillota bacterium
TTTAGCTGTGAAGATGAGTCATCTTCGTTGGTATATTTTTGAGGAAATTCATGAATTGCGTAAAGAACGTATGCCCAAATTGTTGCGACAAACAAGAGAAGACCCGGAGCATATTTTCGACTGGGAAGAATATGCAAGAGAGCTTTCTATAGAAGAAAGCACGCGGCTTGCCCAAAAAGTGGAGGGGTTTATTAAGTTGAATGGGTTGGCTCTCTATAAAAAGCTGTTTACCGAGGATGGTTTGATGAAATCTCTTTCTGAGGGTATTGAATTGCCAAGTAACATTGATGAAATATTGCTTTATTCCAAAGAGCGGGTTTCTTGGAATGTTCTTGAAAATGAAGATGCTTTGGCAATCATGTATCTGCAAATGTTAATTGGCGAAAATTCCATGGCTAACGAGGTTTATAGACCTATTCGTCAGGTCATTATTGATGAGGCACAAGATTACTATTCCCTTCATTTTAAAATAATAAAAGTTCTTTTTCCAAATGCAAGGTTTACTGTATTAGGTGACATTAACCAAACCATTGAGAAACAGGAAAATATGGATCTTTATGAGAGGATAACGAAAATCATAAAGCCCAAAAGTTCTTGCTTAATGGTTATGAATAAAAGCTTTCGCTGTACGAAAGAAATCCTCAATTTCAGTATGCAGTTCTTGGATGAGGATACTCCTTTTGAGAGCTTTAACCGCAGTGGTGATGTGCCTTTGATTATTGAAGCAAAAAACACAAAACTACTTGATCAAAAGGTAATAGAAGAAGCATTGTACAGCGAAAAACATGGGTTTGGATCTATAGGAATTTTATGTAAAGACTTAAAGGCAGCGGAAGGGCTTTATGAGCGCTTGCAAGAGAAAATTGACATTCATTTGGTGCGTTCTGGGGATAACCTGAACACATCAGGCATATTTATTATCCCTATTACCATGTCAAAAGGGCTGGAATTTGATTCCGTGTTGGTTTATGGTGTGGATGAGGGTCATTATCATACAAAGGATGACAAAAAGCTTTTATATATCGCCAGCACCAGAGCCTTGCATCGCCTTAACCTTTTTTACACTGGAGAAATAAGCTCCATTTTTCAAGGAGGTATCCAAAGATGACGTTAGAAATCATCATTTCTTTATTGAGTGAAATCATAAGTGTCTCTGAAAAAGATTTAATAGGCAAAACGAAATTGATGCCGGAATATAATATTGAATCAATTGATGTTGCAAAATTAATGATTGAAATTGAAAAACGTTTTGGAGTGACCATTTATGATGAAGATGTGCATTTATTTCAGACGTTAGATGATGTAGCTGAATATGTGGATGCACTTCTTGCTGAATAGGAGGAGAATAATGAAGAAGATTATCTTTGTAGAAAGCATGAATCACATGCAAATGGGCAGTGCAGTCTGCAACATTTTAGAAAGTGTCAATGGTGTGGATAGGGTGAGGCTAAATTTAGACGAAGAAGCCGTGATTGTGGAATGTGAAGGAAATCAAGTAACGGATGAAGAGTTATGTGACGCAATTAATGAAGAAGGTTTCCAAGTTGTAGAAATAATTAATGAAGAAGTGTAATAAAATAATTTTGATAACTTAACCTACCTTGATTAGTGTAATCAAGGTAGGTTTGCTTTTCAAAGATTAAATGAGAAAGGGGGAAAAACTGTACGATAGATTTGTTTTTATAAGAGTTGAAAAATCAGTAAAAAGTAATATAATTTTTAAATATGACACAAAAATAATTTTTCTTAATAAAATAAATTACCTTGTTTTTGAGAAAGAACTTTCTGAATTTAAAATATTAAGCCTAAAATGATCAGTGAAGCTGTAGACGTTTAGATACAAAAGGAAAGGAATCAATAGAATTTATAGATTTATAGTGCAGAATAATGTAAATATATGACATGATTTCAGTTTTATTGTGAATTTAGATGATAGACAAAATGCAAGTCTGGGTATATGATATGTTAAAGTTGCGTTTTGCAAATAAAGATAAAGGAGGTGAAATTATGAGAAAGCATTCTGCAATTCATAAAAAATTATTTTTATTTTTTATATTTTTATCATTGGTTGTTACTTCTTTCGTATTGCGAGATACTACAGCGAAAGTAAGTGAAATTTTTCGTGAAGAAAAATCAGAAGAATTAAGCTTGTTGAATGCTGGCATTAAGATTCCCATGGACAATTTCGTAGATTCTAACCAGAATCTGAAATTTGTTAATAGCAGCTTTTATTCAAACCGAAATATAAAACATATCACCATTCAAAAAGTGGTTTTTGATAATGTTTCTTATGATGATTTGCAACAAAGTGACAATAAAAATTTCTTTTCTCTATTCTTAAAGCTAATAATAATACCGTCGTGTTCCTTATTTTGTTTATATATAAGACGATGGATTATTTTAGTGTCTAATTTTGGAATTGGATTTATTATTATCCGTTATTTACATCTCAAGGACGGAAAGAAGCAAGTACTCTCATTTCAATAATCCAATTATTCCCATTGAATTATACTTATTTTTTGTGCGCCATTGTAGCAAATTTACTGGTGTGTTATTTGTGTACGCAAGATTTTAAAAATTGCATAGTTTCAGGAAGTGGAGGTGAATTTTATGCAAGATGTTGCCTCACGGTTAATTGAAACGCTGGGTGGCAAAACAGTGTCTTTTCCTGAGCTTCAGGGATTGTCTATTCCCGAATTTGTTATTACCAGTTGGGGGATTATGGCATTCATTATGATTATGACACTAATCTTCACCCATAATTTAAAGATTGTGCCCGGAAAATCACAAATTGTTGTTGAAGGGATTTATAACTTTATCCATAATTTCCTTAGTGATATTTTGGGTAAAAAGGGAGAAAGGTATATTCCTTATTTAGGCACGGTTTTAATTTATTTGGCGGTTTCAAATACAATTGGCTTGTTTGGGCTGACCCCGCCCACAAAAGATTTAAATGTTACGGCGGGACTTGCTTTTATGAGCATTATTTTAATTGAATATTCAGGGATGCATCAAAAAGGAATTGGGGGATATTTTAAAAGCTTTGCCCATCCTATGCCGGCGATGTTACCGTTTAATATCATGGAAATTTTTATACGCCCGTTATCCCTATGTATGCGACTCTTTGGTAATATTTTTGGGGGTTTTGTTATTATGGAATTGATTCGGCTCATTGTACCGGTGATTATTCCTCTTCCGTTTGGTTTTTATTTTGATGTTTTCGATGGGCTATTACAGGCGTATGTATTTGTGTTTTTAACATCACTTTTCATGCAGGAAAAAATAGAAGAGTAAGGGTTAAAGCACAATGAGGAAGGTAGATCTTTACAGAATAAGGAGATGAAGCTATGACAGCATTGATTGGAATAGGAGCAGGCATTGCAGTTTTTACTGGTATTGGAGCCGGTATCGGAATTGGTATTGCAACATCTAAGGCCACAGAGGCCATCGCGAGGCAACCGGAAGCAAAGAGTGAAATTAACAAAACACTCATTTTGGGCTGTGCATTAGCGGAGGCAACTGCGATTTATGGTTTGGTAATTGCATTTTTAATTATCTTTTTCACAAAATAATTTTTTATAAAAAGGAGATTATATTATGACAGCATTAATTGGAATAGGGGCAGGCATTGCAGTATTTACAGGCATTGGGGCAGGTATTGGCATTGGTATTGCCACCGGCAAAGCAACTGAGGCAATTGCAAGACAGCCGGAAGCAAAGAGTGAAATTAATAAGACTCTTATTTTGGGCTGTGCATTGGCAGAAGCAACTGCAATTTACGGCTTGGTAATTGCATTTTTGATTATCTTTTTTTCAAAATAAGATTTAGGAGGGACCATGAATGTTTCATGTAGATGTATCTTATATAATAATTAGCATGATCAATATTCTTGTTTTATTTCTTTTCCTAAAGGTGTTTTTATTTCAGCGCGTAGGTGCGGTAATTGAAGAGAGACAAAGAACCATTGAGAGTTCCTTACAGGAAGCTGATCTTAAAAAGACAGAAGCCTATCAGCTAAAGCAAGATTATGAAAATGATTTGAAGCAAGCTGGAAATCAGGCGGGTATCATCCTGAAAGAGGCAAAGGAAAGAGCCGAAATAGAATATGTTGCAATCTTGAGTGAAGCCAAAAAAGAAGCAGCTAAGACCATGGAAGATTCTCGTAAGACCATTGAACTCGAAAGAGAAAAATCTGTGGAAATGGCCAAAAGTGAGATTGCCGGAGTTGCACTGTTGGCAGCTTCCAAGGTGGTTGGTAAGAATGTGGACAATGAAACTAATCAACAGTACCTTGGTGATTTCTTAAAAGAAGTAGGTGCTGCAAAATGATTACCCAGAGATCGTTAAATTATGGAAAAGTGCTGATTTCATTGCAAGTGAAAAAGGAAGTGATGGATGCCACAGACAAACTTCTGAATGAAAGTAGCGCTCTGGCCGAAGTGCTGGAGAATCCAGTCATAAAGAGAAAAGAAAAGTACGCAGTGATAAATGATATCTTTGAGCCTGAGATGGTGAATTTTATGAAATTATTATGTGACCATAACATGATTGGCGCCTTTGATGAAATAATGGAAGCATATCATGCTTTGTTGTTTGAACAAAGAGACATAATAAAAGCAAAACTTCGCTATGCGACAAGGCCACAAGATGTGCAGTTGGAGCAAATAAAGAGCATGCTGTGCCAAAAATATAATAAAAAAGAAGTGTTTCTCGAGCTGGTAGAAGACGCTTCCCTAATTGGTGGTTTTGTTTTATATGCAGAGGGTACGGAGTTTGACAAAAGCATCAAAGGTGCATTATCAGAGTTGCAGAAAACTTTAATTGGGAGGTGGCACGTTTGAGCAACATAAATCAGACGGAAATTATTTCTGTTTTAAAAAGTGAAATAGAAGATTATGAAGTAAAAACAACGGTAAAGGAAACCGGAACCCTAATCCGCATTGGAGATGGCATTGCCAGTGTTTATGGATTGGATCAAGCGATGTACGGAGAATTGGTTGAATTTGAAACCGGTGTTCGAGGGATCGTTCAGAATTTAGAATCAAAATCAGTAGGCTGTATTTTATTGGGTTCTGATTACGGTTTGGCAGAAGGCGCAAAGGTAACCAGAACGAAAAAAAGAGCAGGTGTGCCGGTTTCAAACAAATTAATTGGCCGTGTTGTAAACGCTTTGGGAAGTCCTATAGATGGAAAAGGCCCCATAGAAGCAGAGGATTATTTCCCTATTGAGAACGTAGCTCCCGGTGTCTGCACCAGAAAACCGGTAACAGTTCCCCTACAGACGGGAATTTTGGCTATTGACTCTATGTTTCCCATTGGCAGAGGACAGCGTGAGCTAATCATTGGGGACCGTCAGACGGGCAAAACATCTATTGCAATGGATACCATTTTAAATCAAAAAGGGCAGGATGTAATCTGTATCTATGTTGCCATTGGACAAAAGTCATCTACAGTTGCCAAGCTGGTGAATACTTTGAACAAACATGGTGCAATGGACTATTCCATTGTAGTTTCTTCTCCCGCCAGTGATCTGGCATCATTGCAATATATTGCTCCCTATGCGGGGACTGCCATGGCAGAATATTTCATGAAGCAAGGGAAAGATGTTTTGATTGTTTATGATGACCTATCAAAGCATGCTGTAGCTTATCGTACCATGTCCTTGTTGTTGGAGAGATCTCCTGGTAGAGAAGCATATCCCGGAGACGTTTTTTATCTCCATTCCAGACTATTGGAGCGTTCTTGCCGATTGGATGAAGCTTATGGAGGCGGTTCTATTACAGCACTTCCTATTATCGAAACGTTAGCGGGGGATGTATCGGCTTTCATACCCACGAATGTAATTTCCATTACAGATGGTCAAATCTTTCTGGAAAGCGAACTGTTTTTTGCAGGAAATCGTCCTGCTGTAAATATTGGACTTAGTGTTTCTCGTGTTGGTGGTGCGGCGCAGACAAAAGCCATGAAAAAGGCTGTTGGAAGCCTTCGAATTGATCTTGCGCAGTATAGAGAGATGGAAGTATTTACTCAGTTTGCCTCTGATTTGGATAAAACAACTAAAGAATTGCTGGAGCATGGCAAACATCAGATGGAATTGCTGAAGCAACCATTATCTAAGCCATTGCCACTCCATGAGCAGGTAATTTTATTGGTCTCTGCAAATCATAAAGTGTTTTTGGATGTACCAATGAAGGAGATGAAAACCTTCCGCAGTGATTTAATTGATTATTTTAAAGCAAAATACAGTCAAATTATTCAGGAGATTGATGACACAAAAGTACTTAGTGATGAATGTGCTGAGCAGATTGTAAACGCAGCAAAGGAATTTAAAAAATATAGAGGAGAACGGTAGTTTATCGTGGGCTTCTTTAGTACGGATAGGTGCCTCTGGGCATCGTGGAGGTTAATATGGCTAATGCGAGAGAAATCCGGTCCAGAATCAAAAGTATACAGGATATTATGAAGATAACAAATGCCATGTATCTGATTTCATCGTCAAAATTAAAAAAAGCAAGGAAAAGCCTGCAAGCAACCCATCCATATTTTGAGGCACTCCAAGATACTATTTATGATATTTTGGTTCGTGCCCCGCATGTAAACTCTGTTTATTTTAGAAGGAATGATCATATTCCTATGGAGGAGAGAAATATTGGATATTTAGTTGTGACTGCGGATAAGGGACTGGCAGGAGCATACAATCATAATGTGATTAAAAAAGCAGAAGAAGAAATGAGTAAAGGCGGAAAGAATTCACTTTTTTTGATTGGTCAGGTTGGAAGACAGTATTTTATGCGAAAAGGACAGGCGGCAGACTGTGAGTTTTTGTATATTGCCCAAGAACCTACTCTATATCGTGCCCAAATGATTTCGGAAACAATTATGGAATTGTTTGAAAATGGGCATCTGGATGATGTGTATGTCATTTATACAGAAATGATTACACCGATGAAATCAGAGGTAAAAATGATAAAGCTTCTTCCACTGGAGCGGAAGAAGTTTGAACAAAGAAAAATGGGATATCCCCATGCATTGTTTGATCCCTCTCCTGAAATTGTAATGCAGAAATTAGTACCTAACTATTTAAAGGGCCTGCTATTTGGTGTCTTGGTGGAGTCCTTCTCCAGCGAGCAGAATGCAAGAATGACTGCTATGGAGGCCGCTACAAAAAGCGCTAAGGATATGCTGAGAAATTTGGAGTTGCAGTATAATAGGGCTAGGCAGGCGGCAATAACACAAGAGATTACAGAAATCGTCGGTGGGGCGAAAAGCTTGAAAAAATAGAGGAAAGGGGAACAGATAACAGTATGGATAACGGGAAAATTCTACAGGTTTTAGGGCCTGTTGTTGATGTTGAATTTGAAAGCGGCAAGCTGCCCAATATTAAAGATGCGCTGGAAGTATATATGGAAGGTAAGCGGCTGGTAATGGAAGTTGCCAGTCATATCGGCAATGGCATTGTACGTTGCATAATGCTTGCATCAAGTGAAGGCTTAACAAAGGGGATGGAGGTTATACAAACGGGAGCATGCATTAAGGTACCCGTTGGAAAACAAACCCTTGGACGGATGTTTAATGTTTTAGGTGATGTAATAGATAATGGTGAGCCTGTGGCTGGGGAGGAAAAGTGGAAAATTCACAGAGATCCTCCCAGTTTTGCAGAGCAAAGTCCTGTTGTAGAAATTCTAGAGACAGGTATTAAGGTAATCGACTTGCTGGCGCCCTACGCTAAGGGTGGAAAAATTGGTCTTTTTGGTGGTGCCGGTGTAGGAAAAACAGTACTCATACAAGAACTGATTCGAAATATAGCAACGGAACATGGTGGATATTCCATTTTTACCGGTGTTGGCGAGCGATCACGAGAGGGCAATGACCTTTGGCGTGAAATGAAAGAATCAGGAGTTATCAGCAAAACGGCATTGGTGTTTGGACAAATGAATGAGCCACCCGGTTCTCGTATGCGTGTCGCCCAGACAGGTCTTACCATGGCTGAATATTTCAGAGACAAGGAAAATCAAGATGTGCTTCTGTTTATTGATAATATTTTCCGCTTTGTGCAGGCAGGTTCTGAGGTATCAGCATTGCTGGGCCGTATGCCTTCTGCAGTGGGTTATCAACCAACACTGGCAAATGAAGTTGGAGAGTTGCAAGAGAGAATTACATCAACCAAAAATGGTTCTATTACATCAGTTCAGGCAGTATATGTGCCTGCAGA
>JAEZPX010000178.1 GCA_023413275.1 Bacillota bacterium
CCTTGTTCCATATGAAAACCTGCTTTCCGCATACCCCTATGGAATTAAAAATATTAACTTCCAGCGGAGTCATTTTTGTTTTCTATATGATACCACGATTAGAAACAGTTTCATATAGAAAAATAAAAACTCATGTGGTAAAATGCAATTGTAGCTCGAAATAAGGCGAATCAATTGGGGGGCGGAATGATGAAAGAATACGATATCAAGGCGCAGGAAAGTCAAGTGCTTACAAAAGTTATTTGTAATTGCTGTGGCAAGGAGATACCCCAGATCAGAGAGGGGATATGGGAGGAATATTTCCATGCTGAGAAATCATGGGGTTATCTCTCGCAACAAGATGGAAGACAAGATTCTTTTGACTTATGCCAAGATTGCTATGAAAAAATAATTAAAGGTTTTCAAATGAAAGCATTCTAAACAGGGAGAAATCCCTGTACATATTCTAACCCCTTGCCCCGTATGGGGTTTTTTATTGGAGATTTGAATGCAGAAAAAGTGTGATATTGCTTTACATGGGAATGGCTTTTTCTAAATCTAATAAACACATAAAGAAAAAGGCTTGAAGTTTTTGCACTCCAAAGCCTTTTTTGGATTTTTTATAAAAGATAAAACATTTTGCTAAGATGCTGATTTATTCCTCAGCCATGCGATATCCAATACCAACCTCGGTAAAAATATATTCAGGGGCAGCAGGGTTTTTCTCAAGTTTTCTTCGAATGTTAGCCATATTTACTCTTAAAATCTGATTATCCTTAACGGCATATGGCCCCCAAAGTTCGGTAATAATTGCATCATAAGTCAATACACGACCAGCACTTTTTGCCAGTAAAGAAACGATTTTATACTCAATTTGTGTCAAATGAACTTCGTTCCCATCAACAATAACCAACCTTTTTTGAAAATCAATTTTTAATCTTTTCACAGAGAAAAGATGTTCTGACGTACCTGAGTGGTTGCTGGTGTTGTGGCGGATGGCGGTGCGAATGCGTGCTAAGAGCTCTGAGGTGCCAAAAGGCTTTACAATATAATCATCTGCGCCAATATCCAAAGCTTCAACCTTATCCCCTTCATCACTACGGGCAGAAACAACAATCACAGGGGTGGAGCTCCACGTTCTAAGCTCTTTTAAAATGGTGATACCATCAATATCAGGCAGGCCTAAATCTAATATGATTAAATCTGGACAGTGGGATGGTATCATGGATAAGGCTTCCTTCCCTTTTTTCGCACAGATCACACTGTAATTATTGGATTTAAGTGTCATTTCCATAAAATTGCTGATTGGTTCTTCATCCTCAACAATTAATATTTTCGATTTCACTGTCATATCATGATTCTCCTTTCGTGGGCAATGCGAATGTAAAAACAGCCCCTCCACAAGGTTGGTTTTCTGCAAATATTCTGCCGTTGTGGGCAAGAATAATGGTCTTGCAAAGGGAGAGGCCGATTCCCAATCCTCGATTGGAATCTACGGAGGCGTTGCCGTTATCTCCTTCAAAAATTGTGGATATTCTTGTGGGGTCAATGCCTTTTCCATAATCTGTAACGGTAAAAATAATTTCATTACTTTCTTTAAAAACCTTCAGAGCAATAGGTAGGACAGTTTGGGAATGTCGTATTGCATTTTCCAATAAATTAATCAAAACCTGCTCTATTAGAGTGGCATCCATAGGTAGAATCAGCATTTCGTCAGGGACTGAAACGAATATGGAGGCGTCTGGAAATCTTTTTTTAACTCTGGCAATGGCTTCAGAAACGATTTCTTCTACCACTTCATCCTGTTTTTTTACTTTGGCTCCGTCACTACTGATTTTTGTAATGGACAGCAAATTTTCAACCATATGAATCAGCCATTGAGCATCGTGATGAATATCGTGAAGTAACCGATCAAAGGTTTCTCCTGTTACCTTGTCCTTATTTTCCAGTAAAGTAGAGCTGGCACCAATGATGCAAGTAAGAGGCGTACGTAAATCGTGTGATACGGCTCTTAAAAGATTACTTCTCATTTTTTCCTTTTCTTTTTCCAATAGGATTTTCTGTGCTTTTTCTTCTATGGCTTGCCTTTCGATGGCTAGAATGGTTTGGAAAACCATAATGCTTGAAAATTTATAGACATCTATCAACATATTGCCGGGATTTTCAAAAAGTAGGCCCACTACACCATAAACTCTATCATCTACGGAAATGGGGATATAGGTTCCTTTACAGTTATGGGCTTCTGATTCAAGGGTGACGCCGGAAATTTTATTTGTTGTGTAAGCAATTGTTGCGACTTGCAATTCCAAAGGGCTGTTTAATATGAGCTCATCTTGATTTTGTATGGTTTTTATTAGTTTAATATCTGGTGCTTTGGGATCTCCAAAATAACCGATTACACTACATTGATTTGACTGAGAAAAAAAATCTACAGTAATCTCAATTATTTTATGCAGTGTATTGGCAGAAAGCAGTGCATTGCTCATTTTTGTCAGATTCTCAGAGCGATTTTCTCGCATTGCAGATAGCACAGCGGCTTTTTTTACTCTTGTGGTCAAAGCACTGACTAAAACTGACATCAGTAAGAGTAAGGCAAAAGTGATGGGGTACCCTGACATGGAAAAATTTAATGCAAAGAAAGGATAGGTAAAGAAAAAATTAACCGCAATAACTCCACCAATCGAGGCCAACAAACCCCAGATATAACCGCTGGTAATTACAGAGGTTATGGCAACGCCAAACATATAGACTCCAAAAATATTATCACTAATGACATTCATTTCCACAACACATAATGCAAAAGAAGTTGCGATCAAAAAGACCAATATTGTTTTAAATAAATCAAACAAAATGATATCGGGGGAAAGTTTAATATTCTTTAATTGATGTAAATAATCTCTCATAGTAAACCTCGCTAAAAATGAATAACAATTATATTATACACTGCTTTTTGAATAAGAGGAAATGTTTTTTCACATTTCTTATTGGTGTCATTGCAAAGCTTAAGATTGTTTGTTATAATTGAAAGCAAATTTTATCATAAAAGGAGCATTATACAAATGAAGAATCCATTTGTTACTTTAGAACAGGCAAAAAAAATTATTGAACAATATCCTACGCCTTTCCATCTTTATGATGAAAAAGGAATTCGTGAAAATGCCCGCATGGTAAACCGTGCGTTTTCTTGGAATAAAGGCTTTCGAGAATATTTTGCAGTAAAGGCAACCCCCACTCCTGGAATATTGCAAATTTTAAAAGAAGAAGGCTGTGGTGTGGATTGTTCCTCATTCACAGAGCTTATGATTGCAGAAGCTTTAGAATTTTCCGGAGACGGAATTATGTTTTCTTCTAATATGACTCCAGCTGAAGATTTTGTTTTGGCCGATAAGTTAGGTGCTATTATCAACTTCGATGACTTCACGCATATTGCTTTTTTTGAGAAGCTGGCGAAAATCCCTGAAACTGTTTGTTGCAGATTCAATCCCGGTGGTCTTTTTCAGGTTTCCAATGATATTATGGACAACCCCGGAGATGCAAAATATGGAATGACCAAGGAGCAGATTAAGGAAGCTTTTCGTATTTTGAAGGAAAAGGGTGCAAAACATTTTGGTATTCACTCATTTTTGGCTAGCAGTACAAGCTCTAACACTTATTATCCCATGTTAGCTAAGATTTTATTTGAGTTAGCAGTAGAACTGAAAAAAGAATTGGATGTTCATATTGCGTTCATCAATCTTTCCGGCGGTGTTGGGATACCTTATCATGCTGAAGATACTTCATGTGATATTATGGCAATTGGTGAGGGCGTGAAGCAAGTATACGAAGAGGTATTACAACCTGAGGGAATGGACGATGTGGCTATTTTTACAGAAATGGGACGGTTTATGTTGGCGCCTTACGGAAGCCTTTTGGCAACTGCCATTCATGAGAAGCATATTTACAAAGAATATATTGGTCTGGATGCTTGTGCCGCAAATCTGATGCGCCCTGCTATGTATGGAGCTTATCACCATATTACCATATTGGGAAAAGAAGATAAAGCTTGTGACCATATTTATGATGTTGTAGGTGGTCTTTGCGAAAACAATGATAAATTTGCAATTGACCGCATGCTACCTGAAATAGAGATTGGAGACATCATTTATATTCATGATACCGGTGCCCATGGTCATGCGATGGGATACAATTACAATGGGAAATTACGTTCTGCTGAACTTCTATTGAAGGAAAACGGTGAAATTGCTTTACTGCGTCGTGCAGAGACGCCGGAGGATTATTTTGCCACCTTTGATTTTACTAAGCTATTTTAAATAATTGAGAAATAAGTTTTTTCGCTATTTTTCAAACAGAGTAAGACTTGGTTCTCAAGGTTAAAAATGAAAAAGCCCATTTCCTTTAAATGAAAAATATTCAGATATAGGAATATGGGCTTTTTGATTGCTTGAAATAAAAATAACGGCGATTGCCGTTATTTTTATACAAATGAATTTATTTATTCAGATGCGTATGCATATATTCGTCTCTAATATCTTGTGGAACCAAACTTCCCCCTGTAGCCCAAGGAACATGAATTGCATTTGCCATTTTAGGAAGCAAGCCCATTTTTTCCACGTATTCCTTTGTTGCAGGCTCTTTCATTAGCTGAATGGGGCCCCAGAAGGAAGCACAAGCAGATGGTTCCAAAAAGATATTCTCGGTGTTCACAATATCTCTCATTAAATCATAAATATGATAATCTTCAAGGGTGAAGATGCCTGATAATAGGTGGGTCATAATGCCGCCTACAAAACCGGAAGCCCGTCCCACTGCAAGACCATCTGCATGAGTTTGACCTGTCAAGCCAAAATCTTGAACGCTTACTTTATTTTGTAAGCCTGATGCCATACCTACCAACATGCATGGTGCCTGGGTTGGTTCTTCGAAAAAGACGTGAACGTTATCGCCGAAAATTTGTTTTAAACCAAAAGTAACGCCTCCCGGTGCACCGCCAACACCACAGGGGATGTAAACGAAAAGAGGATGTTCCTCGTCAATGATGATGCCTTGTGCATCAAACTGAGCTTTGATGCGTTTTGCCGCAACAGCATAGCCAAGAAAAAGAGTTACAGAGTTTTCATCGTCTACAAAGTAGCTTGTGGGGTCTGCATCAGAGTTTTTACGACCAACTTCAACGGCTTTACTGTAATCATCATCATATTCAATGACTTCAGCACCACGTTTGCGAAGCAAATCTTTTTTCCATTGCTTTGCATCAGCAGACATATGAACAATAACATGGAATCCAAGAACGGCACTCATGATACCGATACTCATACCTAAGTTGCCTGTGGAACCAACTTGAATTTTGAATTGGCTAAAAAATGTTTTAAATACATCAGAAGCAAATATGCTATAGTCATCCTCTTCTTTTAGCATACCATGTTCCAGAGCCAAATCTTCTGCATGCTTCAATACCTCATAAATACCGCCTCTTGCCTTTACAGAACCGGAAATGGCCAGATGACTGTCTTGCTTCAGGAAAAGCCTGCCCGGTATTGTTGTGCTATATTCCATTTCTAATTGAGCTTTCATTTTTTCAATTTCTGTCAGGGGAGACTCAATCAATCCCTTTTCCCTTTCTGTTTCAGGGAATGCTTTCAAAATAAAGGGAGCAAACCGAGCCAAACGTGCCTCTGCATCATCAATATCTTTTAAGGAAATATCAATTTTAGATAAGGCGCCTTGTGCAGATTCCAAATTTTCATTTACCCAAACTACTTCTTTGCCATCGCTCACTTTTTTTAAAAGGTCTTTGCAATGAATTTGATTCCAAAGTTCTTGATTCATAAACATTTCCCTCCGTGATATTGAGTATACTGGTGTTTTCCATTTTTCTCTAGTAATCGTATCATATTGTATGGTAATGTGCAAGAGAAACCCTTCATGCCATATATAGGCTCTTTTTCATTTTTTACGCTATATATTGACATATTGTTTCGTTATCGTGTATGCTAAAACATATTGTTTTCTAGGAGGAAATTGAGCGTGGAAAAAATAAGGCAGTTGGTTTCGGCAATCATTGCAGGTATGTTAATTGGTATCGGCGGTACAGTTTTTTTATCAGTGGAAAATCCTATTTTGGGAAGCTTTTTGTTTGCCGTTGGATTGTATTCTATTATCTGTTTTCAACTGCAGCTCTTTACGGGAAGGATTGGCTATCTCATTTTCCAAAAGCCTGTATATTTCATTGAACTTGGCATAACTTGGATTGGAAATCTGATTGGTACATACCTGCTGGCATGGATGGTTCAGCATACAAGACTATATGCCCCGATTTCTCAAAGAGTTGAAGGAATTGCTGCAGTCAAACTGGGGGATAATTTTATGAGTATCTTTCTTTTGGCAATTTTATGCGGTATGCTAATGTTTATTGCGATTGACGCTTATCGGAATATAGAAGGCTCTACCATGAAGGCATTAGCAATATTTATTCCTGTCATGGTGTTTATTTTAAGTGGCTTTGAACACGTGATTGCCAATATGTTTTATTTCAGTCTGTCCAAAGCTTGGGATGGACATTGTTTTTTAGCAATTCTAGTTATGACATTGGGAAACAGTGTGGGGGGGCTAATCCTTCCTGTTTATATGAAGCTGTTTCGTATCCGATAAATAATATATAGACAATTATCTTTGTAAGGAGTTTTT
>JAEZPX010000180.1 GCA_023413275.1 Bacillota bacterium
AAAAACACCCTCGCTAAAATTATAGCAAACACAACGAAAAGTGAGTTCCGTCAAATCAATGCAACGACTTCAGGAATCAAAGATATTAAAGAAGTTGTTTCTGATGCAAAAGACAGACAAGGGATGTATGGAACAAAAACAATATTGTTTATTGATGAAATTCATCGGTTTAACAAAACCCAACAGGATGCCCTATTGCCCCATGTGGAGGATGGAACCATCATATTAATCGGTGCAACCACAGAAAACCCCTATTTTGAAGTAAACAAAGCCCTTGTTTCCCGTTCTATTATTTTCCAACTGAAGCCCTTGGAACAAAAGGATATTGAAAAGCTTTTACTATGGGCAATAAAAGATGTTGAGCGAGGGATGGGTGCATATAAAGGGGAGATTGATGCAGATGCATTGGCTTTTCTTGCGGATACTGCCAATGGAGATGCCAGAACGGCGTTAAATGCATTGGAGCTTGCCATACTGACTACCGATAAAGAGAATAATGGTAAAATTCATATTACATTACCTGTGGCAGAAGAATGCATTCAAAAAAGGGCATTGAATTATGATAAAAATGGTGATAACCATTATGATACCATTTCCGCATTCATCAAAAGCATGAGGGGCTCCGACCCTGATGCCGCTTTATATTATTTGGCAAAAATGATTTATGCTGGAGAAGACCCCAAATTTATTGCCCGAAGAATCGTAATTTGTGCCTCTGAGGATGTGGGGAATGCAGACCCCCATGCGCTTCAGGTAGCAGTTGCAGCCATGCAAGCAGTTGATTTTATAGGATTGCCCGAAGGAAGGATTCCTCTTGCCCAAGCGGTGACCTATGTTGCCTGTGCGCCAAAAAGCAATGCAGCTTATATGGGAATCAATAAAGCCCTAGAGGATGTGAAAAGCATTCGTGTCTCCGCTGTACCTTCTCATTTGAAGGATTCCAGTTATGGGGGTTCAAAAGAGATGGGCAACGGCATTGGCTATTTATATGCCCATAACTATCCAAACCATTATGTGAAACAGCAATATTTACCCGATGAATTGCTGGGAACGGTCTATTATGAACTTTCTGACAGTGGCGTGGAAAAAAGAATCAAAGAGCATATGAGACGTTTAAAAGGAGAATCGTAATGAGATTAAATTGCTATTCCCCATCAAGGAGGTGCTTTTTGGTTTTACAACAGATACCAGTAAATTTATATGATGTAGTTCAACTTGAGAATTATTTAGCATATATGGCAGAGCAAGGACTATTTATAAAAAAAGTATTTGGTTTTGCAATTTTTCAAAGAGGGGTTGGAGAAAAAGCAAAATATCACGCAGAGTTCCTAGATGGTTTCAGTGGAAGTCTGGAAAAAGAAAAACTCACCCCATTTGAGGATGCAGGATGGGAATATATTTGCAAAATTGATAATTCTCTTTATATTTTAAAAGCCAAGAGTGAGGAGGCGAAAGAACTCACAATTGAACCCGATGCCTTAAAGGAGAAATTGATTAAAGCAAAAAAGAAAAACAGAAATGTTTTGTTGTACCTTGTACTCTATTTTATATTTTTGTCTTTTATAATATATGATTCCTCTTTGTTTGAATATCCAGTTTACTACGCAATTAAGGACAGCGGTATTTTAATCATTTTGATAGTATTAATTATGTGGGTTTTGGCTGTAATATCAACGTATAAGAATATTAGAAACATAAGGCTTTGTCTAAAATTTGGCTGTGACTATAGTCAGAAGGACACATACCCAACCCAATATGGACGAGTATTCACTAACATTGTCTTTGTTTTATTATGGATATTTATGATTTCTAACTATATCTATGGACACCTTGCTTGTTGGGAAAAGCCTTTGACAGATTATCAGGGCATGTATCCCGGCGTTCCTTTGGCTATGATAGAGACCAACCCGAATTTGCAATTGTATGAGTATGAAGAAGAAGTGAGGAAAGATTTTCGTAGAAATATCCTTCATTATCATTGGTCTGAATTGGCACCTGAAATTTATGAGGTTCAACAAAGTGGCGAGGTAGAAGGGAAAGAAAACTCAATTGGATTAGATACGGACTACTACACTTTCCGCTTTCAATTTCTTGTAGACCCATTTATAAATGACTACATGAAATTGAAAAAGAATTCCTTTTACAGTAAAGGCATAGAATGGCAAAGCATAGAAAATACAAAATTTAATCAAGCATATTATGGTCATTCAGGGATCTATCAAGGATTCTTTGCTTCCATAGGGAATAAAGTGATTTGTGTGCAATATTATGATGATGAGATGGTATCCGATTTTGGTGATAAGAATTTATCAAAATTTAGTGATGAGATTTATAGGTCTGTCGTTCAGTTTGATAATTCTACATAATATTAATTTAGGAGACCTTTAAAGATTTTATTGAAGACAATATAAGTTGTGATTATCCATTTCTTTGATATAATTTCAAGGGTAATGCAATTTTTACCCTTGACTTTCTATTTTGTTGTGATAAAATTATTTTGATATAAATGAATAAATAGCTATGAAGGTGAAAAGTATATAAGCAAAAGGCATCAGAGAGAAAACGTCATCGGCTGAAAGCGTTTTTGGCACAGCAGCTTGTAGAAGTTCCCACCGGAGCTGGTTTTCTGAACTATAGTAGGAAAATCCGATTCATGCTCGTTACGCATAAGAGTGCCTGTGTTTGCAGGAATTTGGGTGGTACCACGGAAGTCTTCGTCCCTTTGTCGGATGAGGGCTATTTTTTTTGGAATAAGAATTGAGAGGAGAAGCGTTATGAAGGATATGTTGAAATTAATCCATGACAAGGCAATTGCGGCCTTTCATGAAGCAACAGAGATGAAAGATATTGAAGATATGAAAGTGAAATATCTGGGAAAAAAGGGTGAATTAACTGCCATTTTAAAAGAAATGGGTAAGCTTTCTGCGGAAGAACGTCCCATCATCGGTCAGTTGGCCAATGAAGTAAGACAGGATATTGAGAATAAATTGGAGGAAGCAAAAAAACGTCTTGAAGCGGCTGAAATTTCTAAACGTTTGGAAACCGAAAAAATTGATGTTACTATGCCTGGAAAACCACAACCCAGTGGTCATAAGCATCCTATGAGTATTGTTATTGATGAGATTTCAAATATTTTCATGGGTATGGGCTATGAAGTGATTGAAGGCCCAGAGGTGGAACAAGAGTATTATAACTTTGAAGCTTTGAACATTCCTGCAAACCATCCCGCAAGAGATGAACAGGACACCTTCTATATCGGCAATGGTATTTTATTGAGAACACAAACCTCTCCCATTCAGGTTCGTACTATGGAGAAAGGCAAAATGCCGATCCGCATGATTTCCCCCGGTACAGTTTATCGTTCCGACGAGGTAGATGCAACCCATTCTCCTGTGTTCCATCAGTTAGAGGGTCTTGTAATTGATAAAAATATTACCATGGGGGACTTAAAGGGCGCTTTGGCGGTATTTGCAAAAGAGTTGTTTGGAGAAGATACAAAGGTGCGTTTCCGCCCTCATCATTTCCCATTCACAGAACCTAGTGCAGAAATGGACGTAACCTGCTTTGCTTGCGGCGGTGAAGGCTGTCGTGTATGTAAAGGTGAGGGCTATATTGAGCTTTTGGGCTGTGGCATGGTGCATCCTAAGGTGTTGAAAATGAGCGGCATTGACCCCGACGAATACAGCGGTTTTGCTTTCGGTATGGGCCTCGAGCGTGTTGCAATGCAACGCTATGGCATTACCGATATGAGACTACTATTTGAAAACGACGTGAAATTCTTGAAACAATTCTAAGGGAAACCAAAAGCTTTTATTTGAAAGGAGCGTTATTATCATGGATTTACCGATGTCCTGGTTAAAAGAGTATGCCGATGTAAACGTAGGCATTAAAGAATATGTAGAAGATATTACAATGAGCGGCTCTAAGGTGGAGGGGTATACCACTTTAGCAGGTGAAATTAAAAATGTTGTTTCCGGCTATATTAAAGCCATTGAAAAGCACCCAGATGCAGATAAACTTCAAATCTGTACCATTGATGCAGGTCAAGGTAAGGATTTGACCATTGTAACAGGAGCACAAAATATCAAAGTTGGGGACTATGTGCCTGTTGCTTTAGATGGTTCTGTGATTGCGGGAGGAAAAGAAATCAAAACAGGGGATTTGCGTGGAGTTGAATCTCAAGGCATGCTTTGCTCTGTGGAAGAATTGGGCTGTGACCGTCATGATTTTCCCGAAGCGCCTGAACATGGCATCTATATCTTCCCCGAAGCTGTTGAATTAGGCAAGGATGTCGTAGAATTGTTAGACATCAAAGACGTGGTGGTGGAATTTGAAATCACATCCAACCGTCCAGATTGCTTTAGCATTTTAGGTTTGGCAAGAGAAACCGCCGCAACCTATAAAAGCGAATTCAGATACCCTGAAATCACAGTAAAAGAAGAGGGGACAGGAAAAATCGAAGAAATGATTTCCGTTGAAATCAAAAATGCGGACCTTTGCCCCAGATATATTGCAAGAGCAGTAAAGAACGTAAAAATCGGGCCTTCTCCTCGCTGGATGCGCAAAAGATTAAGAGCCGCAGGTGTTCGCCCCATCAATAATATCGTAGATATTACGAATTATGTAATGCTGGAAATGGGTCAGCCTATGCATGCATTCAATATTGATTGTATTGCAGATAGAAAAATCATTGTAAGAAATGCAAAAGCCGATGAAAAAATTGTAACGCTGGATGGTGTTGAAAGAACTCTGAATGAATCTATGCTGGTGATTGCTGATCCTGAGAAGGCTGTTGCCATTGCCGGTGTTATGGGCGGCGAAAATTCTATGATTAGTGAAGATGCAGAAGCAATTTTATTTGAATCCGCAAACTTCAATGGCCCTAACGTGCGTATTACTGCAAAAAATGTTGGTCTCCGTACTGATGCTTCCAGTAAATATGAAAAGGGCTTAGACCCCAATCTGGCAATTGATGCGGTAAACCGTGCAGTTCAGCTGGTTGAAATGCTGGGCATTGGTGAGGTTGTTCCCGGCATGGTAGACTGTTACCCCAATCAGCGCAAACCTTGGGAGCTTTCCTATTCTCCTGAATGGATTAATAAATTCCTTGGAACAGAGATTTCCGAAAAAGAAATGCAGGAAACCTTTGAACGCTTGGGTATGGTTGTTGACCCTGTAAACCATACAGTAATTGTGCCTACCTATCGCCCTGATTTGGAAGCACAGGCGGACTTATCGGAGGAAGTTGCTCGTTTCTTCGGCTATGATAAAATTCCCGATACTTTGGCAGCGGGTACACCTACCGTTGGTAAGAAAAATTATGAGCAAACCATTACTTCCTTGGTTAAGGAAACCATGATTGCCGATGGCCTTTGCGAAGGAATGACTTATAGCTTTGAAAGCCCTAAGGTTTTCGATAAGCTTTTGATTCCTGCTGACAGCAAGTTGAGAGAAACCGTCACCATTTCCAACCCTTTGGGTGAAGATTTCAGCATTATGCGTACGGTTTCCTTCAATGGTATTTTGAACTCACTGTCCACCAATTATAATAGACGTAATGAGCAGGCGGGTTTATTCGAGGTTGCAAGAGTTTATTTGCCTAAGGCGTTGCCTTTGACAGAATTGCCCCACGAAATCCCCACATTAACCGTTGGTATGTACGGAAATATGGATTTTTACGACTTAAAAGGAATTGTGGAACATTTGGTTGATGTTTTGGGCTTGGCGGGTAAAGCAGAATATTTGCCCGAAAAGGAGACTCCTTGGATGCATCCCGGTAGAACCGCATGCTTGAAAATAAACGGAGAAACCCTAGGTTACTTTGGTGAATTGCACCCCGTTGTTGCAAAAAATTATGAAATCGGAACAAAGGCATATTTGGCAGTTCTGGATTTGGAAAAAATGACAGCTTATGCAGATAGAAATGTAACTTATAAGCCTTTGCCTAAATTCCCCGGCATGACAAGAGATATTGCTATGCTTGTGAAAGAGGATGTTACCGTAAAGGAAATCAGCGATATTATTAAGAAAAATGGTGGAGAATATCTGGAAAGCGCTACTCTGTTTGACGTTTACAAAGGTGCGCAGATTGAAGCAGGTTATAAATCCGTTGCGTACTCCATTTCCTTCCGTAGTGCCGAGAGAACCTTGGCGGATGCAGATATTGCTACTGCAATGCAAGCAATTTTGAGCGGTTTGTCTACAGAATTAGATGCACAGTTGAGAGATAAATAAATAATTGAAAGCAACAAATGAATAGTTCCGAAATGCCGTATATATATGAAAAGCTGATTTATTGTATTTGGTTTTTATACTGATAAATGGCAGGAATAAACGGAATTTCCATGGAACTTTTTAGCTTAGCAACAGATAGTTCTATGAAGAAAGAGACCCATTATTTTAAAATGAAGGGTCTCTTTCTTATGTAGATATAAATATAATAAGTCTTTCAATAATTTTTTATAAAAGCTAATTAGGAAATAGCATTAAAAATAAAAAGTAAAAAAATTTGCAAAAAACTATTAAGTCGTAGAAAATTTTACCGATTATATAGTTGTACAACAAAAAGTGTTGTATATGCATTGGTAAGAGGTATCCTTACCAATTGAACAGGCGAAGCCAGTGCACGGGTTTTGCTTGGATAATAAATCACGGAATGCACGGATGCATTCCTTTAAAAAACAAGGAGGTTTTACATTATGAGAATTCAACATAATATCGCAGCTTTAAACTCCCACAGACAGTTGGGATCAAACAACAATGCAGTTAGCAAGAACCTTGAAAAATTGTCCTCCGGTTACCAAATCAACAGAGCAGGCGACGATGCTGCTGGTTTGGCTATTTCCGAAAAAATGAGAGCACAGATTAAAGGCTTGGAAACAGCTACAGACAATGCAAACGATGGTATTTCCTTGGTTCAGACAGCAGAAGGTGCTTTGACAGAAGTTCACTCCATGCTGAATCGTATGGTTGAATTGGCAACACAGTCTGCCAACGGTACCTATGATAACGAAACTGACCGTGCAAACCTTCAGAAGGAAGTAGAATCCTTAAAGTCTGAAATCGACCGTATTGCAGAATCTACTAACTACAATGGTATCAACCTGTTGGATGGTTCTCTTGGCACTTCTTCTGCATCTAAGGTAGCTGTTGATGTAAAGTATTCTGGCTTGTCAGGAAACGCAGGTGTACTTACATTAAATAGTGCTACAGCTACATCTTCCACTGTAAATGCTGGAGGAACACCACCTACTCTTACAGCAGGTGAAAATACTCTGAATGTTAAGTACAGGGATGCTGATGGTAACCTTGCAGAGAAATCGATTGCCTTTACGGCAACAAATACAGCAACAACTTCTACCGCTAACGAAGCAGCAATAAAAGAAGCAATGGAAAAAGCTTTTGGTGACGGTTATTCAGTTTCTGTAGATG
>JAEZPX010000089.1 GCA_023413275.1 Bacillota bacterium
GTAGCAGTATGGCAGAAAAAGGGTCTTTTTTATATCCTTTTAATTTCTCATGCCACGTAATTTTATTGATTGCATCCATTAGAAATCCCTCCTTTTTAAGAGGGAGAAGCTAAAATTAATTAACAGAATAAACACAAACAGAACAACAGCTGTTCCTAAAAGTGCCTCTCTGTGCAAATCTGCCGCGTAGCCCATCTCCATAACAATATTTGCCGTCAAGGTTCTCACACCGCTAAACAATCCTTTGGGCACAATCGCCTGATTGCCTGCAACCATAATAACAGCCATGGTTTCACCAATGGCACGGCCAATTCCTAGAATAACTCCTGCAAAAATCCCCTGCTTTGCCGCAGGTAAAACGGTAAAAAAAACACTTCTTTCATGGGTAATTCCCAGTGCTAGTGCTCCCTCATAATATGACTTTGGCACTGCACGAATTGCCGCCTCAGAAACACCAATTACGGTAGGTAAAATCATGATTCCCAAGAGAATAGAAGCAGTTAAAACACCTTTACCGCTTCCTCCAAACAACTGTTGCATCATCGGCACAATTACCACCAAACCGAAAAAGCCATAAACAATAGAGGGGATTCCCGCCAAAAGCTCAATGGCCGGCTTAATCATCTTATAAAGGCCTTTGGGACAAAAATGTGCCAAAAAAGCGGAACATAAAATCCCCAAGGGCACACCAATGATAATTGCTCCCGCCGTTACATAAATACTTCCTACAATCATTGGGAAAATGCCAAAAATATTATTGGTAGGTTTCCATTTCATCCCCGTGAGAAATTGCACTATGCCGATTTCATGAATCGCGGGTACGCCATTTGCAAACAAGAAAATACAGATTAATGCTACTGCAAATATGGAGATACTGGCAGCAGCCAAGAAAACCCATTGCATTGCCTTTTCTTTCATATAAGTCCTCCTCGACCTTAAAAGGAATAGAACCTTTTTTAAATCACAGTGAATCCTTGACTAACAGAGTAACTGCTTTTTAACAATTTTTTAACATGATTCTTTATTAAGCAAAATGACGGTTTCCTCTTGGAGGTCCGTCTTATAAAAAACAATATCTAAAAGCTTTTGAGATATAGAGCAATTTGGAAACATTGCTTTACATATTATATACAATGCTTTAAGGGAAAAAGAGTATGGCTTATATGATTCCTTTTACTTCCATTCTCCAAAAGCTTTTAGATTTTGTAACCCATTTACTTTATTTTTAACTTAAGCTTGGAGCATATCTTTATTAAGCCCTCCTGCTTATTTAGCGATACTCCAATCTGTTGCATTTCCTGTGTAAATATCCTTCACATTTGCTGAGGTCAAGCCATTTACAGCATTGTCTTTGTTCACAATTACTGCAATACCATCCATTGCAATTACTGTAGGTGTAAGTCCTGCGGATAATTCGCTTTCTTTTAATTCTCTGGATGCCATACCAATGTCGCAAATACCTTCAATTGCAGAAGTCATACCCGTTGTGGAATCACTCTGCTGAACTTCAACGCTAATTTTAGGGTTTACTGACGCATAAGCCTCTTTCAGCTTTTCCATTACAGGAGTTACGGAAGATGAACCAGCAACTGTTACTTTACCCTCTACATCTGTTGCAGCATATGCGCCAGTGTTACCCTGACTGATGTATCCACTCTTCTCCACAACTGCCTGACCTTCTTCACTCATGATAAAAGCCATAAAATCCTGAGCCGCTGGAGAAATTTCATCTTTTGTAGCAATGTTAAATGGTCTGGAGATTTTATATGTTCCGTTTTTGATATCTTCTACAGTTGCTTTCGCACCATCAATTTCCAATGCTTTAACCGAATCATTTAAAGAGCCTAAAGAAATGTAACCAATGGCATTTTTATTTCCTGCAATTGTCTGCATCATAACTGCTGTGCTGTTTGTAATTTCTGCTGTTTCAACAGTGTTGTCTACTTTATTGCCATCTGAACCTTTTTCTTCAATGCCGAATAGCTCAATAAACGCACCTCTTGTACCGGATCCATCCTCTCTGGAAACAACGGTAATTGCAGCTGTATTTGTTGCTTCAGCTTTTGCGTCTCCACTACCCTCCGCAGGCTTGGAACCACCACATCCTGCCAAAGCACCGGTTAACATCAATAATATCAAACTTAAGCCTATTTTCTTTTTCATTAATTACCTCTCCTTTTTGTATTCATTCATTAGATACAAGCAAAGTATACATAGAAATTGTTAAATGAAAAATCATTCATATGTTAAATCTATGTAAAATTGCAATTTAATCGTGTTTTCAGAGTTTTTGATCAAAAAACCATTCTTAAATATTATCTAAATTATCTCTTAATTTGTATATTTTCTATTTTTAATCTCTGTTTCTAAAAATCCTTATTTCTAGTTTTAACAGTTTTTGCTTTTTTAGTATTTTTAAAATTAAAATACAAAAATTTGTTGATAGAATGCTAATAGTTCATAAATCAAATAAATAAAACTATATTAGATTACTCATGAGATAATGATTGTCCTTGCCTTGAAAAAAATTCAACCTCTCTCTATAGTCTCATAATTTTCTTAGTTGAAAATTGCGATATTATTTGATTTCCAGGGAATTATAAGAAGATTATCTGATTTAACGAAGATGTAAAGATAGTTGAGAAAAGCCTTGTTTACCTAAAATATATCAATGATAGCTAAAAGAAAATAACATGAACATAGTTCAGAAGATGAATGAGAACGAGCAATGAGAACGAACTTAATCAGTATCAGTCTAATTCTGTTCTATAAATTAAGGGAATTTAAAAATCAAGACAACAAAAAGGCAGGTGGATTCATCCATCTGCCTAAGTTTGTATGTATCAAAATTTCTTTCTTGTAAGGAAATCAGGAATTTTAATTTCAGATTCAAAATCATCCAAATCAGAAAATCTTCTGGGACGTACTTCTTCGTCTGCCTTTTCGTCTTTTGCCTGTTCTTCTGCTGCCACAATTTCAGGTTTTTTCACTTCAACAATCGTGGGCATTTCGCCATCAAGACCTGTTGCAATAACAGTAACAACAACCTCATTGTTGAGATCTTCATTAATAGTTGTACCAAAAATGATTTCAGCATCAGGATCAATCGCCTCTCTGATTAAATCAGCAGCTTCCTCTGTTTCCATCAAACCAAGATTCATATCACCACTAAAATTAATCAGCACGCTCTTAGCTCCCTCAATGGTTGTTTCCAAAAGGGGGCTCTGAATTGCCATTTTCGCAGCGATTTCAGCTTTGTTTTCGCCGCTGGCACGACCGATACCCATATGGGCAATGCCTTTATTAGCCATTACTGTACGTACGTCGGCAAAGTCCAAGTTGATTACGCCTGGCTTAGAAATCAAATCAGCAATACCCTGAACACCTTGGCGTAAAATTTCATCCGCCTTTTTGAAAGCTTCAGTAAGGGTTGTCTTTTTATCAATAATACTCAATAATCTTTGATTTGGAATAATAACCAATGTATCAACGTTTTTCTTTAATTCCATAATACCTTTTTCGGCATTGCTCATTCTTTTCTTTCCCTCAAAGTTAAAGGGCTTTGTCACAACGCCTACTGTCAAGATGCCTAACTCCTTGGAAATTGCGGCAATTCTGGGTGCCGCACCTGTACCGGTGCCACCACCCATTCCGGCAGTAATAAATACCATGTCAGAACCATGTAAAGCCTGTGCAATTTCGTCTTGTGTTTCATCAACGGATTTCTCCCCAATTTCAGGATTCCCTCCTGCACCAAGACCCTTTGTCAACTTTTCACCAATCTGAATTTTTGTGCTGGATCTAGCCTTTGAAAGAGCTTGTCCATCTGTATTTATTGAAATAAATTCAACGCCATCCAGGCCGTCTTCAATCATTCTGTCAACAGCGTTGTTGCCGCCGCCACCAACGCCGATTACTTTTATCTGTGCCATACTGCTCAATGGGATATCAAATTCGAGCAAAAAAATCCCCTCCTAATAATCAAGAAATACATAATATTATATAATTATACACGAAAAAAATCATACTTTCCATAGTAAAAGAAAACAATTCAGAAAAATTTTGGTTTTTTTATTGCATTATTCTCCTTTTTCCGTTACTACTATAATCCGTTTTTCAGGTTTATTCAATAAAAATCTACGAATCTGACTAAAATTGTTAAAAATGCGAGAACCGTAAACAACCACTGCTGCAATAGAAAGGTTGATATTCAGTTGATTCCCAAGCCAAACAAGGCCCACAGCCAGAATCCCATTACAGAAAAACCCGCTGGAAAAAATTCTCAAATCGAACTGTTTTTGTGAAATGGCATAAATGCCACCTAAAACCGAATCAAGGCATGCTAAAATTGCAATTGCCACATAGCTGGCATATCCATAAGGAATTACCACACCGCTGGTTATTCCAATAATAACGCCCAAAACCAAACCAATAATAGGCACACTCATCATCCCGCTACCTCCAGTTCCGAAGCAGTTGCTTTCCAAAGAATTGTTTGTGTATAAGGTGGAACAGTGATATTTGCTTCCTTGTGTATGTTAATTTCAATCCCCCATGGTGCCAAATTGTCCACTACGCCCCCGGGAAATTTCAAAGCGGATTGCAAAATGTCTCTGTCTCCCACAGCCTTAATCTCAAAAGGGGCCGCAACCCTCTCTCCATTTACCATTACAATAGATCCGGCACAGCTTACACTGCTTTTTCCCACAATCCGCTGTCCATTAATGGAGATTGCTTCCGCTCCGCCTACATTTAATTCATTGATTACAGAAAGGATGTCCTCCGCATGCACCAAATAGGCATTGCTGTCACCACCTTTTTTCGTACTGCTATCATTCATGGTTACCAAAATTCCGGCACCATGAACCTCTGTCAGCCCCGCAAACAAACGAAGCTTTTCTAATTCATTTTGCAAATTATCAATGGTGGCACCATAGTCCAAACCACTTTCATAATCAGCAATAATTTGTTCCTTTTCTTTTAAATGTCCTTGGAGAGCTTCATTTTCCTCCTGCACCTTTTTTAAGGTAGCAGTCAGCTCTGTCAGACGCTGATTTTCCGTTAAACCATTTTGTTTTTTCACCGTATTGTACTGGATTCCAATAATTGTTCCCAACAACACACAAATCAACGTAAGTCCATATAAATAATGGTTTTTTCCCATAGCTTGTCCCCTTTTTCCCAGCAATCAAGTGAGGTATTGAAAAATAATGGGTTTATTCAAATCTCTTAAATCCAAGGTTCCTCTATCCTCCTTGGGAATTGTTTTCATAATTTCACCCATAATTCGTACCTTTTGATCCGCATCCTTCATATCTCCCAAATGAATCAAAACTTTATTCACATTGGCATATACATCCTTAGGATCGGTCACATCGATTTCCACCACAATATCCAAAAGACTATATTTTTTCATTAATTGAGACATTTGTAAAACCACCTGTAGTGAGTCTTTATTCTCCACAGGCAACACTTCTCCCAAAAGAAAACTGTCAAATTTAAGTCCTGTTACAATTGGTAAAGCCTCATGATACATAGTCTGTGTTTCTAAAACCCGACCTTCTTCATCTATGTAAAGGTATGCACCCATAAAAGATACATAACCTCTTGCCTTTCGCTCCTTCACTTGAATCACCATAGTGTTGGGCAATTGGACTTTTAATTTTGCTTCTGCAATGTAAGGATCCTGTTTTAAAATTTTTTCAGCTTTTCCCTTTCCAAATAAAATCAGATTGTCTCCATGGGCAAGGGAAATCATCTCTGCCAATTCAGTTGTTGTAAAATGCTCTGCACCCTCGGCGCGAATCTCTTTCACTGCAAAAAGAGGAGAAAATAAAACCCCTGCAACTACAATGATAAGCATTAAAAAACCGATGACAAATTTCGAGTTAATTTTTCTCCCTCTTGGGGGTCTATCATAATATTCAAGTTCCTCTAATATTTCTGGGTTGTCAATTCGTTTCTTTTTTTTCAATGCCATTTTTTTCACTCCATCAGCCGTACATCGCCGCCCAACAAAGATAAGGCGTCCTCAATTTTTTCGTATCCTCGCTCAACATATTCAGCTCCGTATACTGTGCTTTTTCCTTCTGCTGCCAAAGCCGCAATCAAAAGTGCCGCACCACCTCGTAAATCCCTGCCAAAAACTTCAGCACCATGAAGGCCACCGCAACCCTTGATTTGGGCAACTCTGTCCTCAATTACAATATTGGCGCCCATTCGACACAGTTCATCAGCATGGCGGAAACGAGCCTCGAATACTGTTTCACTAATCATACAAGTTCCCTTTGCTAATGTCAATAGACTCATCATAAGGGGTTGCATGTCGGTAGGAAAACCGGGAAACGGCCCAGTAACCAGGGAAAACCCGGACTTTAGTTCCTTCGGCGGTTTCATCCAAATACGCTCTGCCTCCATATTAAATTGACATCCTGTTTTTACCAAAGCCTCAAGGGTAGTTTCAATATCATTTTTTTCAACACCTGTCAGGCAAAGCTCTCCACCAGTCATGGCAGAGGCACATAAAAAGGTTCCGGCCTCAATTCGATCAAAAGGTATGGAGAAATATGCTCCATGGAGCTTTTTCACGCCCTCTATCATAATAGATGGTGTGCCTTCTCCATAAATTTCTGCACCACAAGCACGCAAAAAACGGACTAGTGCCACAATCTCTGGCTCTCTCGCCGCATTGTGAATAACCGTAACTCCTTCGGCTTTCACTGCTAATAGCAAAATATTTTCCGTTGCACCCACACTGGGATAGTTCAAATAAATATGGTAACCCAAAATATGAGGTGCCTCACAATAAAAAAGACCGTCCTCTTCTTTAATTTCTACACCCATTTTTTCAAATGCCTTTAAATGAATGTCAATGGGACGTTCTCCAATGGCGCAGCCACCGGGATGCCCTAAAATTGCCTTTCGCTCTCTTCCCAAAAGAGCACCTAAAAAAAGGATGGAGGAACGCATTTTTTGCACCGTTTCCTCCCGAATCATTACATCTTGGATTTGCCTTGTGTCGATGACCGCTGTTCTGCCATTGAGCTCCACCCTACAGCCCAGTGTTTTCAGAATATCCAGCGTTAAATAAAAGTCTCGAATCAGCGGGCAATTTTCCAGCACCACTTCATCCTCTGCAAGAAGTGTCGCCGCCAAAATGGGTAATGCCGCATTTTTACTCCCTCTTACCGCAAACTCTCCGCTTATGGGTTTTCCGCCCTCAATCAAGTAGTACCCCATGCTGTTCCCTCCAAAAAGCATCTTACCCACATTGTATAGAGGGACATTTTTTTTGGTGCATATCCAATTTGCATTCGTATTTACAAAAAACCAAAAACCTTGTAATATGTAAGAAAAAAACCACGGAGGAAAAAACCATGAAGCATAATCTTTTAGATGTTAAGGGTATCAAAGTGGGTCATGCTGAAAATACCCAAGGCAAAACAGGGGTAACTGTAATTATTGCGGAAAACGGAGCCGTATGCGGTGTTGACGTAAGGGGTGCGGCCCCGGGCACCCGTGAAACAGACCTTTTAAATCCTATTAATTCCATGGAAAAAGTAAATGCCGTTGTTCTTTCCGGAGGCTCTGCCTTTGGATTGGAAGCCTCCTGCGGTGTAATGCAGTATTTAGAAGAAAAAGGAATAGGCTTTGATGTTGGGGTAACAAAGGTTCCCATAATTCCTGCCGCCGTACTGTACGACTTGGAAAATGGCGATGTCTTTTGCCGCCCCAATCAAGAAATGGGTAGAAAAGCCTGTGAGAACGCTTCAAACGAAATTCTGCTTGAGGGAGATGTGGGAGCAGGCTGTGGCGCCACAGTAGGAAAGCTCAGAGGCACCCTAGGCTGGTGTAACAGCGGCATTGGCTCTTGGGCAGAAACCACAGAAAATGGCATTACCGTAGCCGCCATGATTGCGGTTAATGCCTTTGGAGATATATTGGAAAAAGGAACAATCATTGCAGGTACAAAAGATGAAAATGGGCACTTTTTGGATACTGCTAAGGGAATAATCCAGCATGCCTCCACTCTTTCCTTCAGCGGGAAAAATACCACCATCGGTGTCATTGCAACCAACGTCAAGCTTACAAAAGCCCAAGCGGCGAAGGTGGCTGGAATGGCTCACGATGGATTGGCGAGGTGTATTTCTCCTGTCCACACCACCATGGATGGAGATACGCTGTTTTGCCTTTCCACGGAAGAAATTGAACTATCTACAGCCCCCGTGGATTTGGTGGGAATTATGGCGGCAAAGGTTACGGAAGAAGCTGTCCTTCGTGGTGTAAAGGCGGCAAAACCTTTCTAAGAATAATTTCTCATAAAAATGCAGGGTTACCTTTTTAAGGTTACCCTGCATTTTTCCAATGCCTAATTAATGATTTCCACATTCATGGGCATGCTTGTGCTCATGACAAACGGACCCTGTTGATTTTAATTCACCCTTCAAGTAGGTTTCAACCGCATTTCTAGCGTTGCCCTCTGCACCTATAATCACTTCTATGTTTCTTTCATTGAAAATTTCTATGGCACCGCCACCCATTCCTCCGGAAATCATTACTTCAATACCCATATCACCTAAAAAATTGGGTAAAAAACCAGGCTTATGTCCGGGATTTGCAACTGTGTTCTCCCCAACGATTTGGCCATTCTCTGTCTCAAAAATATTAAAACCTTCGCAATGCCCGAAATGTTGTGCAACCAATTCTCCCATACATGCAACTGCAATTTTCATATTCATTCTCCTTTTCTTATATAAAATTATTGTGCAACATTGTTTGTTTACTTTCAATACGAATGCAAAATTCTCTCTCTTCAAACCTATATAAAATATACCTTTATATTTTCGTAAACTTCATATAGTGCATCCCTTGCAGGACAGTTAGCGTTAGCTATACTATGTCCCTCATTGATTGCTACCGATACCTTATCATCATAGGGAATACATCCCATAAAAGGAATTCCCTCCCTCTCGCACAGTTTCTTAATCTTCTCTGCGTTTTCAATGCATGTATCATATTTATTGATACAAACAGCAGTCCTTACTTGAAAAATTTCAGCTGTTCTTAATATTCGCTTCATATCACTGATACCAGATAGGGAAGGCTCTGCAACAATTAAAACCACATCCACACCACTGATCGAAGCTATCACAGGGCATCCTATTCCAGGGGAACCATCAATGATAGCAAATCTCCCAAAATCATCAGTTTCTAGTTGTTTTTTCACCTCTGTTACTAACTTTCCCGAATTACCTCGTCCCATTTTAAGCTTGGCAGTGGAAAACAGACATTCCTCATGGTAAAGTGACAGCTCTCCGGCAATATCTTCTTCCATTGTTACCGCACCCTCTGGACAGGTATACATACATACTCCACAGCCCTCACAAGCAAAAGGATTCACAGAATATCTTCCACCTGCCCTAATGATTCCCTGAAATCTACAATTTTGATAACAAATACCGCAGTTTATGCATGTTCTAGCATCTATGCTTGCTTTTTCCGAACCATAAAAATGAGTCTTTTTCGGACTTCTCTTCATTCCCGCAAGCAAGTGTAAATTGGGTGCATCCACATCGCAATCAGCAAAAGCTTCAGCCTTAGAAAAATCAATGAAAGCAGCGGCTGTTGTGGTTTTTCCAGTACCACCCTTGCCACTTAAAATCAGGAGCTTCTTCATCTCTCCACCTCTTTTCGAATCCTCTCCAAAAGTGTGGAAAATAGCACCTGGGTTTCATCGTCTCTCTCACAAGCCAACTCCCCATTTGCTCCAATCCGAGCCAAATTTTCATGATAAGGAATACAACAAAGGATCGTAATGTTATTATCTTTACAATAGTTCATCAATGGAGTATAGTCGTTATTTCCTTTATTTATCACTACGCCACAAGGCTTTTGTAAAAGTGAAACCAGCTCGTACACCATTTTGAAATTGTGAAAACCAAAGATAGTAGCTTCCACCACCAAAAGGCAGTAATTCGCCGTTTGAACACTTTCCATAACCGAACAAGCGCTCCCCGGTGGACAGTCTATAATAGTTATACTATCTTTTTTCACTTTTTTGTCTAGGGCATTTCGAATAATGGGTATTCCACTTGCTTCGCCAATATTCAAAAGACCTGTAATTACCTGCACTCCTTTTTTGTTTATACCACTTTCCACAACACCAATGGGATGTTTCACCTCATAAATTGCCCCAGTAGGGCAGAGAATCGAGCAAGCCCCACAAGAATGACAAACCTCAGGAAAAACAAAAGGCTTATTTTTGATGAATCCCAGGGCATTAAATCTGCAAGAATCCACACATTTACGACAGCCAATACATTTTCCCTCTAGAACCTGTGGCAGTAGCGTATAAACCTCCTCCGTATCACTTTTCTCAGGCTTTAAAAACAGTCTCCCATTTGGTTCCTCTACATCACAATCAATATAGACTGAATTTTTTGCTGTAATTGCAAGGTTTACCGAAACGAAGGTTTTTCCGGTTCCTCCTTTTCCACTTAACACCGCTATTTTCATACTTTTCCGTGAAAACCTCCATGAAAATGGTTTAAAGGTGCAAGTTCTCCCTTTTGAAAAGCCTCAATGTTCTCCTTTGCGGACCCCTTCGTTGTTTTATAAATCTTAATTCCTGCTGCTTGAAAAACCTCCGCCGAATTTTCACCACAGCGAACTGTAAGTAAAGCCTCTGCCATTGCATCAACAATAGTCTGAGCTGCTTTTATGCCCGCACCACCTTGTGACACCGCCCCTGGGTTCTCTAAAAATGTAGAATCCTTGCTCTGCGTATCATAGACTAAAAAATATGGTGCTCTGCCAAATGAAACACATACCTCAGATTCCATAAGCATTTCATTCATAGGTATCGCAATTTTCATAGCTAAAAACCTCCTCCTTTCAATTCAAGTGAATATTAATGAAAGAAACCCTACATAAACGGCAAAACGAAATATGGTTTTGTATTCCCAAAACGTTTCCGTCATATGCCATTAATCCATTGTAATGCGGTTTGTGTCATATGTCAATAATCAACTCCATTAGAATCCCTTTATTTTTTGATATAAAGGAAATACTCTTTATTTATCTTAATCTTCTTGACGTTTTTAATCCAAAATCCAAAACCACATGTCTTTGATTCTTTTAAACATCTTTTTATAATACAAACGTGGTTTCTTCCTAGATGCTTATACTATTATTAGTCCAGTTACAGGCGCGTGAGATTTTATGAAATTAAATGAAGCAATCAGCAAAAAATAGACATACTAAAAGCCGAGTTTCAAAATCTGGCGGTAAAGAAAAAATCCACCTACGGTGAGTACCGCAAGGTGAAAAAAGATATGCAAGAAGTTGTCACGGCAAAGGTCAATATTGATATTCCGTTTGGCATTACGGACGCACAGAAAAACAAGAAAATGGAGCGATAGCAAATGGCGCTAAAAACAAGCCAAGCGCAACACTTCGGGTCAACTTGGCCCGAAGTCGTAGGGTTTGGAGAAGGCACTCCCCAACAAGCAATTTTCATATTTAGCCGTAAGGCGAAATGATGAAAATGTGCAACTGTGGCCACAGTTGCCCTGCTTGTCGTTTAGTGGAAAGCCAAAAAATGGCGCAAAAGCGGTGTAATATTTAAGTTGCGATTACTGGATAAGAAATATCTTTACAATCCAAAAGGATTATGATAAACTTATCATACCGCCAGTCGGTATATAAGGAGAGGTGACAATGGCAAGGAACAAATATCCAGAACAAACCGTAGAGCAAATTTTAAGTATATCTACAAAACTATTTGTAGAACATGGTTACGATAAAACAACGATACAGGATATATTGGACGAACTTAAAATGTCCAAAGGAGCTATATATCATCATTTCAAATCTAAAGAAGAAATTTTAGAGGCAATCATTAACAATAGGGCTTCGTATGCAAGAGAATTGCTGAATAACTTAATTATGAATACACATGCTGAAAATGCACGAGAAAAAATAAGGGAAATTATAACCGCTATCCTTGTTGATAAAGCTAACCATTCAATAGATACTATTCTGTCGGCACAAATCAACAATCCACATTTTGCTATTGCTGGTATTCAAAGCTGTGTTCTTGACGACGCTTCAATAATTTCTAAATTATTTACTGAGGGAGTAGCAGACGGTTCCTTACAAACAGACTATCCGCTTGAATGTGCTGAAATCTTTATGCTATTGCTGAATATATGGATAAATCCTGTCTTGTTTAACCGAGATATACAGCAGACAAAACAAAGGCTACATGTTTTAAGGCAATGTATGAGCCAATTAGGTGTAGATCTTATCAGCGAAGAGATGATAGCGCAGATAATAGACACTTACAACAATATGAACGCTTTTGAAAAATAACAAACACATTATTCTTTTTGGTGAAAAGGCAAGAAGAATAATTTTTGAGGTTATTCAAACCAACGGTTGGTATATATGGAGGCTTATATGAACGAGGGTATTATCAAGACAAGTGATTTAGTAAAAACTTTCAATAACAAAATATGAAATGGAGGTGGAGTAATGCACATTGGATTTATTGTTGGCATAATCATTGCGGTTGCTTTAATCATTTCAGGCACCATAGCGATTATTCTTGCCAAAAAGAGCAATAAGCGAAGCAGATGGGCTATATGGTCAATCCTTATCGGAATTATCGCCCTTATAAGTGCCGCAATCAACTATAATCTGTTTAATTATTAGGAGGACTAAAATGAAGAAATATAATGAAAGCTTGTTAAACTCAACAAAGAAATTGTCTCAAGAAACATTGGATAAATCTGCGCAAATGGTAAATAAGCTTACCCATCCATCAGATAAAGTTTCAAAAATAGGTTCTACTGTTGGGAAAAGCATTGGTGTTGGTCTTGCTACCGTTGGAGCTATCGCCACAATAGGCGGGAGTATATGGGGTGTGGGGAGCTGTTTAGCAGGAATATTGACTATTGCTTCTAATTGTCAAAGGCCTTTCCTGCGAGGCCGGAGAACTGATTGAAAGCATGTTTGTAAAAATGAATGTGCGGTTTATCAGTTTGGCGGAGGGTATCGACAGCTACAAAAACTCCGACAGCGTTTCCAGTATTCTTGTTCCGATCACTAACGTAATGAATGACCAATACTGCTATCAGACTTCAAAGAAAAT
>JAEZPX010000195.1 GCA_023413275.1 Bacillota bacterium
TCATTGTGGTTGGCAAAACATATGCGGCAAATTGTGCATCATGGCCTGCACCACTATTGATATATTGATGCTTCGTATTTAGTTCCTCTGCTGCTTCTTTTACATAGCCCACCAGCTTTTTATCAAAATAAACGGTATCTCGATTCCACTGATCCACCACTTCACAACGGCATTTTGCCCATTCCTTGCCCTCTAGGCTTCGAACAATTTGATAAACCTGTTTCAGCACTTCAGGGTTCTCATGGCGAACATCAAGGGAGAAATCAACATAATCAGGAATTACAGTATGTACGCAGGGATGAACAACTACCTCCCCCGTGGTATATACCAGCTCAGGATATCCAAGCTTATCAATCTCCTCATGGAGATAGCAAAGTGCCTGGGACGCCGCATAAAGAGCATCCTGACGGTATTGCATTGGGAATGTGCCTGCATGAGCCGCCTGACCATGGAATTTCACTCTGGTGTTAAACATTCCCAGAACACAGGTAACTACACCAACGTCTAAACCAGCATTTTCCAAAATAGGACCTTGTTCAATATGTAATTCAAACATTGCCTTATAGTTGTCAGGGCTTAGACGGGTTTCCTTTTTGCCTTTGTAGCCGCTTTTTTCAAGAGCCTCGCCAAAGGTTGATATTTTATCTAAAACACTTTTGGAAGCAAGCATATTTTCTTCCTTAAAATTCTTTGCAATTCCTTCCGGCAGATAAGCATTGCATACAACACCGGAACTCATCATTGCAGGGGGATATAAGGAACCCTCTTCATTTGTCCATATCATTGCTGTCAATGGGTGCTTATGAGGAATATTGTCTGCCGCTACGGTCTCCAACACCTCCATTGCTCCAATAACACCTAAAATACCATCGTAATTACCACCATTTTTAACGGAATCTGCATGAGATGCCATTACAATTCTTTTTGCACTGGGATCACTGCCCGGTAGTGTTGCATACATATTGGCAAAATCATCAGTTTCAATGGTTGCGCCGATTTTTGTCATTCTTTCAATATAATATTCCCTTGCCTGTTTTGCCTCGTCAGATAAAGAATATCTGGTAATTCCTCCGTGGCCGGCATCACCAAACTTAGAAAAAGTTCTGATTTTGTCACTGGTTCGCTCTAAACTGCATTTGTACATCATTCATTCCTTCTTTCTATATTTTTTCTCTTTATTTAACGGGCTTTTGGGATTTTCCGCTTTCAAAACGGTATCCCCAGTTGTATTGCAATCAATCCCAATAATGCAATACAGAGGTGCAATACACACTGTCCGTTATGAGCAAATCTTCAAAACACATTGATGAGTAATTGTTAATTATCATTCATGGTAAATCCTTCGTGCTCTTCTTGACTTACGAAGCCATAGCTTACATTTCCTTGTGCCGATTTCATTAAAGCCACATAAATTACAATAGCAATAATGAAAGAAACCATATATCCATTTGCAGCCAAGAATTGTATAAAGTTTGGCTTTAAACCGGAACCAGCATGGTATTTTAACGCAGTATTTCCCAACAATGGAATAATAAAGGATACACCCCATGCAATCATTGCGTTTTTATTCCAACCACCACTATACCAATATCTGCCGCCTTCGCCCTGATATAATCCCGCTACATCTACAAGCTGTTTCTTGCAAATAAAGTAGTCAGCGATTAATATTGCCGCAACAGGAGCGATAATGGTTCCATAATTATTCAGCCAGTTAAAGATATAGCTTGCGCCTGAACCGTAAATCCACCATGGCTGGGTAACAAAGGTTGCTATTAAGCAAGTGATAATAACGCCTTTTTTATAACTGATTTTTTTAGGAGATATATTTGAAAAACCATTTGCAGGAGCAACTACGTTTGCCGCAACACAAGTTGTTATGGTTGCCATAATTACACCAATTGCACAGATAACAACAAGAAGCTTGTTATCTACATAATAGAATACACTGGTAGGGTCAAACAACGCCTCACCCACAGTATATTTTGTTGCCTGTGCAAATAAAGCACCAACAAATGCACACAGCGCCATAGGAATTGGCATACCTACCAACTGTCCCATAAACTGACTCTTCTGGCTCTTTGCATATCTAGAGAAGTCCGGAATATTCAGAGCCATGGTGGACCAGAAGGCAATATTTCCCGTTAATCCCGCCATAAATACAAAGGTAAATCCACCATTTTGTTCAATAAGTGCTGCATCATTTCCAACAGCGAATACATCCCCCATGGAATGACCTGAGCCTGAAATGGCATTCAATGACCACATTAATAAACCTAAAATAACAATAATCAAGATAGGGCCGCCAATATTTTGCACCCATTTTACTTTCTCCATGCCATTATAGGCAACAACGAAAACCAAAAGCATAAACAGGAAAAATCCGATTAATTGTCCGACAACAACACCGTCATTACCGGGAAGAGCAACTTTCATGTTTTGGTCAGAAAACATAGGAATTGCAACACCAATTAATGCGGCAATGGCCCCGCCGCCTACCCAGCTTTGCACCGCTGTCCATCCACAGGCTATAATCGACCTTGAAAACGTAGGTAATTGTGTCCCCTTATTTCCAAAGGTCATTCTGGAGAAGATGGGGAATGGAATACCATATTTTGTGCCTATTTTAGAGTTTAGCTGAATGGGAATTAAAACAATCAGGTTTCCCAAAATAACGTTAACTACTGCCAGCATAGGTGATATACCCAAAGCAACCAAGGAAGATGCAAGGGCTAGAGAAGGAACGCAAATTGACATACCAACCCAAAGGTTACAAATGCTAAAGGCATTCCATGTTCTTTCATTTACAGTGGTTGGCGCCAAATCCGAATTATAATACTGAGAATTGCTGAGCTCGGCGGTTGCTTCCGGTGTTAATTCATAAAGACCGTTTTTTTCCTGCTGCGTATATTTACTCATATAACCCTCTCCATCTATTTTAGATTTTTTGGACTTAACCTTCTTTTAATTAATTTCCCCCATCCGGGCTCCCCTTTAAACTCTCCATTATCGTAAACAAGGCGGCCTCTGGAGAAGGTTTTCACAGGATACCCATGAAGCTTTGTGCCTTCCCAAATGGTGTGATCATAGTCGGAATGCATGGTTTCGCAGGTCACTGTAAAGTCTTTGTCAGGATCGTATATTACAATGTCTGCATCCTTACCAACGGTTAAACTGCCTTTTTGGTTACACCCGAAAATTCTTGCAGGATTTGAAGAACATACCTCGACTGCTTTCATAAAGGTTATTTCACCATTGTTTGCCTTTGCCAGCATATAAGGATACATATTTTCTACGCCGGCACAACCATTTGGAATCTTTCTGAAATCATCCTTCCCCCAATCCTTTTCAGACTGTTGGAATGGACAGTGGTCTGTAGCAACTGTGTCAATTACGCCTTGCTTTAATGCTTTCCAAAGGGCATCCTGACTTTCCTGACCTTTCATAGGTGGTGAACAAACGAAGTTTCTTGCGTCATCTCTCTTATAGACATCGCAGGTAAAGTTCAAATATTGGGGACAAGTTTCTGCATAGATTTGGTAGCCTTCTTCTTTTGCCTTCGCTACGTATTCCACACCTTTCTTGTTTGCCAAATGCACTATGTAAAGA
>JAEZPX010000274.1 GCA_023413275.1 Bacillota bacterium
AGGGTAGCTTATTTTCAGCAATTTATTGTGATTAAGATAGTTATCATTTTTCTATAACGCCAAAACAAGGCTATTTAGAGAAATGAAATATATTTTAAGCAATTCGGCTATCAATATTATTATTTGAAGAATAAGTCATACACTTCTGTTGTAGGCATTTCTTTACCAGTGAATAAATTGAAAGCCTCAGCACCCTGCCAAAGCAACATACCGATACCACCAACGGCTACTTTACAACCTGCTGCTTTTGCATCCTGTACAAATTTTGTTTCTTTTGGGTTATATACCGCATCTGCTACCACTAAATTGGGACGAAGGATAGAGGTATCTTCAATCAAGGTTTGTTCATCGAGGGGTTTCATGCCCACCTTTGTAGCATTTACAAGGATATCGCTATCGTTAATTTCTGCATACAGTTTTTCTGCATCTTCCAGAGGGTAAACATTAACTTGACAATGGGGAAGCATTTTACTGATTTTTTCCTTAGTAAGTTCAGCGTTTGCATAGAATTCATCTTTTCTGTTGAAGATGGAGATTTTTGTTGCACCTTCCAAGGCAGACTGCACTTGAATTGCTGTGGCTGCACCGCCAGCACCCATTACAGTCATTTTCTTACCTTTTACTTCAACACCATTTTCTTTTAAGTTTCTGACAAAGCCCATACCATCTGTGTTATTACCGTACAGTTTACCGTCTTTGATAACAACTGTATTACATGCACCAATCAGTTTTGCAGCATCAGAAAGTTCATCTACCAATTCTGCTACTTTTGATTTACAGGGCATTGTTACGTTGAAGCCCTTACAGCCAAGTACTTTTAAGGCATTTACTGCTTCTTCTGTTTTTTCCAGAGGTACATCGTATGCCAGATAAGCATAATCCAGATCTGTCCTTGCAAAGCTGTGGTTGTACATAGCGGGAGAACCACTGTGACCTACGGGTGTACCAATTAGACAAAACATGCCAGTTCTGCCAGTAATTCTTTTTTCCATAATCTATTCCTCCTCCAAGTCTATATTATTTAGATATTTAATACCGCATCTAAACCTTCTGCTGTAGCATCCATTGCTTTTCTTGCTTTTACCGCATCACCGATAACGTATGTATTTGGAACAATTTTTTTGATTTCTTCACTGAGGGTATCATTATTGCGGTAGCCCATGGATAAAACGACATTATCGAAACCTTCTAATTTGCCTTCTGTGCCGTCTGCCAGGGTATAGGAAACACCGTCGGGGAAAAATTGAGATACTTTTGCTCCGGTAACACCGTGTACATTATATGCAGCAAGATTTTTCATCAAAAACTTACGGTGCTCAGGAATAACATCGGGACCAAGCTGATCTCTCAGTTCAATAATGGTAACATCATGATTCATTTCACCTAAGAAATCCGCTACCTCGCAACCAACCATTCCTCCGCCGACAATCAGAACTTTTTTACCAACGGAAGCCTTCCCATCCAGCAAAGTGCCTGCATCAATAACGCCCGTATCATGTATGCCAGGGATGGGCAGTACCAATGGTGTAGAACCAGTTGCAATGATAACTGCGTCTGGTTTTGCTATGGCCACCAATGCAGGTGTTACATCAGTATTCATTACGATTTTTACACCATACTCCTCACACTTTGCAATATAGCTTCTTACCATATTGGTAATGTCGCCTTTACCTGGAGGGTATGCAGCCAAACGCATATTGCCACCTAGAATATCGCTTTTTTCATACAGTGTTACGCTATGGCCTCTGAAAGCTGCTGTAAATGCAGCATATAAACCACCAGGACCACCGCCGATGACCATTACGTTTTTCTTTATATCAGCCTTGGTCAAATCTTCTTCTCTACCTACCAGAGGATTCACCAAACAAGTAATGGGTTCACCTTTAAACATATTGGGGACACAACCTTGCAAGCAGCCAATACAAGGATTCAGCATGTCTAATCGATTATTTTTTGCTTTGTTTGGCATTTCAGGATCAGCAATGCTTTGTCTGCCGAAGGCAACCATATCTGCTCTGTTTTCTGCCAGCATTAATTCTGCATACTGAGGTTCTGTATATCTGCCCACTGTGATAACGGGAACGGAAACTGCACGTTTGATTTCAGAAACATAATCTGCACTGAAGCCTCCGTGAATCAAACTGGGTGCCCACATATATTCATCATGCAAATGCACAGCTCTTGAAACGTGGATAGCGTCTACGCCACATTCTTTTTCTAAATAAGAAGCAACTGCCGCTGCATCGTGAGGGGTTTGACCGCCTTCCACATCATCTGTACCATTTATACGACAGATAACTGCCAAGGCATTGCCTGTTTTTTTACGGATATTTTCAACAATTAACTTTGGTAGACGCATACGATTTTCAAATGTACCGCCAAATTCATCGACACGTTTGTTTGTTCTTGCAGAAATAAATGTGCTAACCAAATAACCGTGAGCGCAATGAATTTCTACTGCATCAGCACCCGCTTTTTTTGCTCTGGCAGCAGCGTCGCCGTAGCATTCAATGAGGCGATACAACTCATCTTTGGAAATTGCTTGAGGTGTTTCTCTGCCGCATTCTGAGGGAATGGCGCTGGCTGCCTTCAGAGGAAATCCTGTTATTTTGGAATTGCCTTCAGGGCCTGCATGTTGTAACTGGATGGAAACCTTTGCACCTGCCTGATGACAAGCGGCAATGGCCGCTTGAAAACTGCTTACTGTACTATCGTCAAAGAGACAAGGCTTTCTGGGGCCGCCTTTTGCTTCTTTATAAACTACAGTTGCTTCAAAAGTGATAAGACCAAAACCGCCTTTTGCTCTTGCACCATAGTAGGATGCGGAGCGTTCGCTCATAGTTCCGTCTGTATTGGCAAAGTTATTGCCCATAGGAGACATAACGAAGCGGTTTGCAACTGTCATTGGACCAATCTGGATGGGTTGAAACATTTTTTCAAATTTCATTTCTGAAATTCCTCCTTTGCATTTCTCTCTGCTTATCAATGATGTATGTACTATTTTTCAGGCATAGCTTCCGGCCAAGAATTTGCCAGAACTTTCACTGTATTTTCAAAATTAAATTTTGCAGCTTCTTGAATGCCCATTGCTAGAATATCATCACTAATTACTTCAACACCCATAGCTTTGGGCTCTATTCCTTTTTGCTTTAGCATACGGCAGAATTCTTCTGTGTTGCCGAATCCTGTTCCAGGAGCCAGTCTATCATGCATGGATTCATCACGTAAAATAGATTTTGCATAAGCTCTCTCATGTACATCGTTGATCTGTACGGAAACGATTTTTTCAGCGGGAATGTCATCTAAAATAGCAAGATCAATAGGCTGATTTGCTCTTAGCCAGTGCCAGCTGTCCAAAATGAGTTTTGCATTATCGCAACCACTTTCTTTTACAACTGCCCATGCTTTTTTTACATCAGGCAAGCCGCTATAAGGCATAGGTTCCACACCGATGGTATATTTACCGGCTCTGTGGCAAAGTTCTTTCAATTTCTGTGCTGTGTACTCTACGGAGAAATTCTCCATCAAACCACAGTTGATATGGTTTACTCCAAAGAGTTCACACATATGGAAACACAGCTGCTCTTTATATTTTTGTTCATAGGAGCGGACTTCATCTGCCCACTGCACGATGTATTCCACTTCTGTTACCTTCATATCGTATTTTTCTAAAATGTTAAGAATATCTACATCAAAGATACCTTCGTTTAATGCATCCACATAGGTTTCCGCACGTAAACCGATACCTTCAAATCCTGCTTTTTTTGCTGCTATTACTCTTTCCTCAAAGGTACATTTGTCACCCAATGTCCATGAGCTGATTGTGATAGGATACTTTTTAGACATAATATTTCCTCCTTAATACACTTTTCATATTTTGTTATCGTCTGAGTTTAGAAAGCTTCTGAAGAAGTTCCTCGCAAATTTCTTGAATTTCTTTCCCTGTGGTATCAATGGTAATATCCGCAGCTCGTTCATATTTTTCTTTACGGCTTTCCATTAAGTTTTGTATGAAAGGGATATTCATATTTCCATTTAACAAAGGGCGTTCTGTGCTATCTTTAACCCTTTGGTAAATTGTTTCGGGAGCGGCGGTAAGCCAAACAACGTAGCCGCTGTTTTTCATTAACTCCACATTTTTCTCTCTGAGGGGAACGCCCCCACCACAGGAAACCACCATTTGTTTACGTTCCTTTAGTTCAATGAGGGTATTGCTTTCGCAGTTGCGGAAATATTCCTCTCCGTTGACTGCAAAAATTTCTTTTATGCTCATTTTTTCTTTTTGCTGAATATGTGCGTCCATTTCCATTATTTCCATTGCCAAAAGTTCACTCAGTTTGGCAGAAACCGTGGATTTTCCTGCACCCATAAAACCGATGAGCAAAATATTTTTGTCAAAGAGGGTTCTGGCTTGAATGCGCTTACTATTCTCCATGATGCCTTCGAATATTTTTAATATTTCTTCCTCAAAAACAGTATTTTTTATTTCTGCTGCTACATGTTCTAGCTGTTTCTTTTCCTGTTGAGGCTGCAATACTGGAAGACCATATTCTTTTTTATAAGTAATAATATCCTCAATGCACTCCATTCTTGTTTTAAGTGCTTCTACAATTTTCTGGTCACAGTCTTTAATTGTTTCTCTTAAATTAGATATTTCTTTTTGCATATACACCCTCCTTTCTTTACATCCAGATATTATCTGGAACTAATATGTTGGGCATCTTTATCAAAACGCATGTTTAGAATGACTGCCAATAAAATACCGATTGCAGTAACAGACACGTTAAACAACAGGATATATCTAGGGCCATTGATACCGCCAACGCGGGAAATCATACCTGCAATATTTAGTACAATATAGTTCGCTAAACTTGAAGCAATCATTACGATAGATGTTATCTTTCCTTTGTTAGCAGGGAACATTTCATTGGCTGTGGAGGTTGCCAGCTGTAATACGCCACCTGCTGCGGAATAACCAATGACAAATCCGCCAATCAGACAAATTTGAGGGATTCGCACAAAGTACATAATCAACAGCATAACTAACGCAATGGATGGATAGACAACCAATACACGAATAGGCTTCATGCCTTTCTTCATTAAAAAGGAAGTGAAAAATACAGCACAAACAATACCTACGGAGTAGAAGGACTGAATCATAGAGGGATTCGCAAGACCATAAAGCCTTCCAAGCTCTTGATTACAGTTTAAGTATAGCTGGAAAGTAGTTGTTGCTGTAAAACCAATACAGATAAGTGCTATTGTAGAAGGTGTAAATTTGATCTTCTCGGGTTTCTTTACTTCTCCTGTATCAGTTACTGTTGTTGCTTCCTTGGGTGGGAAGGGCAGTATTGCGATAAAAATACCATCAATGATGATGATTGCCGCTGCCACAAAGTATAATGTACGAAAGCTCATGTTATGTGCCGCTACCAAGGTAATCATAAAGGGCAGCAAGAATTGACTGATTGAAATCGCAAACTTTGTAAATAAGTTAGCAATAGCACCTTTTTCTTTAAAGATTTCCATGCAAGACGGTGTAATACTTGTATCCAGAAAGGAGTTAGCCATACCACTGAAGATCATCAAAAGATATGCAATATAAATATTTGGAGCAAAAGTAATACAGATAAAGAAGATAGCAAAAAATGTGACGCCAATTAGTGCACTTGGTTTTCTGCCATATTTATCGGAAAAAGGACCTGCCACGGGGAAGGCAATCAATCTACCAAGGCCTGTCGCTGCAATGACTGCCATAACTGTGCTGACGTCAAATGTACCGTCTGCCAACTTTGTTGCGCCCCATAAGGCTGCAAAGTTTTGTTTATACTGACTCATGATGGTAACAGCAATACCCAGAATGAAATAGGTCATATAAAGGGCTAGCGCCGTTGGATAATATTTTTTCTGATTCATTTTCTCCCTCTTTTCTCACTTAGCAAAAAAATTCAGTTTCACTTCTTCTACGGGCATATCCAAACCTGTGTAAAGCTTTGCTGCCGCTGCTCCCTGATAAATAAGCATTCCCAGCCCACCAATAACTTTGCAACCTGCTGCTTCTGCATCATGCAAAAGTTTTGTTTTTTCGGGGTCGTAAACCACGTCAGCCACAACCAAATCTTTTCTGAATAAGGATGTATCAGTAATAAGACTTTTATCCTCCAAAGGATGCATTCCAACTTTGGTGGCATTTGTAAGGATGTCACTGGTTTGAATTTCTTTAATCAATTGTTCAGAATTATCTAAATCATATAATGTGATTTTCTGTTGAGGAAAAGCCTCTTGATATTCTTTTACTTTTTTTTCTGCTATCTCCCAGAAGGCATCTTTTTTATTAAACACTGCAATTTCTTTTGCTCCGTCCAACATGGCTTGAGCTTGAATTGCAGAGGATACGCCACCGGCGCCTAAAATCGTAATTTTCTTTCCTTTGATTTCCACACCCTCTTGCTGAAGATTTTTCACGTACCCTTCTCCATCTGTGATGTAACCTGTTAAAACACCATCTTCATCAACAATGGTATTACAAGCGCCAACCAGCTTTGCCGCTGGTGAAATAGCATCCAAATACCGAAGTACCTCTTGCTTACAGGGCATTGTGATATTTGCGCCTTTCATGCCAAGTGTGCGGAAAGCCTTAATGGCATCTTCCGTTTTTTCCTTGGGTACATCAAAAGCTAGATATTTCTGATCTAAATTCCATTTTTCAAAACAGTAGTTATACATTGCTGGGGACTTGGAGTGTTCCACTG
>JAEZPX010000003.1 GCA_023413275.1 Bacillota bacterium
CATATATTTATCGCCATAAACGGGGGAGATACCTCTACGGGTTGAGCCAAACTTGGCATCCCCAAGGCGATCCTCCTCCAAGCAATCCAATAGCTTATGATAAGGAAGGCAAATGATGGCCTTATCACTTATTTTCAGGTTTTCGGCTGTGATTTTTACGCCTGCGCTTTTCAAACGGTCAACCTCGTGATAAAGATGTTCAAGGTCAATTGCCATGCCATTTCCCATGATGTTTACTACATCTTCTCGCAAAATGCCGGAAGGCAGCAAGTTTAAAACAAATTTACCTAAGTGGTTAATTACGGTGTGTCCGGCGTTATTACCGCCCTGATATCTGCAAACAATATCATAATCATGTGAAAGCAGGTCAACCATACGACCTTTGCCCTCATCTCCCCAGTTGGTTCCAACGATAGAAGTTAACATGAAGATAGCCTCCTTAAATTTTGATATAAAAAATAATGATTGAACTTTTGTATCATATAGAAATTTTAATAGCGTTAATGAGGAATGTCAATGGAGCACATAATGAATTATTATGCTATTTTTTAGAATTATTAGTCATCATTAAAATTCCATTTCAAAATTTCACACAAGTTAGTGCGTAAAAAGGCATGTTTTTCAGTTCTATTCTTGTTCTGTTTTATTAAAACAATAAAAAACATGAAAGTTTATGCAGAAAAAGCTGAATAAATAAATTCAAATTTGGCATAGAAATTTTTTATACCCACTATTAATAATCGAATGAAAAAAGCACCGATGACATTTCAAAATGCCATTGATGCAGATTGTATTTTTATAATATAGATAAATGCTAGGTCACAAATCCTTGAAAATATCTTTAGAAATTAAAAATGGAATAAGAATTTATTGACTAAACTAGTTTTCAACGTTCTCAAGGGTATGTTTTTTCTTCTTTTTATCTGAATTCTGGCTGTCAAACGTATGGGCACGACCTAGAAAATAAGCGATTTTAATCAGCTTTTTTTCTTCCGTTGTTAAATCCTTTTCCGTCAAATCAGCAATATGACGAAGCAAAGCTGCCATATTTGTACGGGGTGCCTTTGGCACTGAAATCATCAGAGCTGTAGGTTTAAAGGTTGCAGGAGTAAGTTCCTTGGGTCGCACAACTTTAAAAACTTTCGCTGTATAGATAGCATCAAATAAGGCATCGTGAAAAGGTGCATCAACGGTGATATTTAGTTCTGTCACAGCATTTTTTAGGCCAATTGCTTGACCTGCCTCATAATTCAAAAATGCAGAAGCGTATTTTTGAACATTTAAATATTTATTGGGGATACTGCTGGTGTCCAATTTATAGTATAAAATATTGCGAAATAGGGACTTAATATCATCCGTTCCCCAAGTGCAAAGAATTGCATCCTTATCTGAGATAAAAGAGGCAAACTGCTGAAAGGCTTCCGTAAAGTTCGGCTGGTCTTTTAGTTTTTCTTCAGTAATTCCGGTTATTTTTTCAACAAAAGGATGTAATCTCGGATAGATTTTAGGCTGAATCAATGCATTAAAAGTATCTATTTGCTGAAAAGAATCATTTAATTTTACAGCGCCAATTTGAATGATTTCAAAGGGACATTCAGGCACCGGAGCAACTGCCTCGCCTGTTTTGAAAGGAAAGGATTGATTGAACTCTAAATCCAAAACGATATAATTCATGAAAGTTCCTCCTGTCTGAACCAAGTATACACCATTTTTCAGGTGAAGGGAAGAAGGAAATTTCAACTCTAGCATATCTATTTTTGTAAAAACAGCATGAAAAATATGTCGTCTTTGAGGAATGATAGAAGGTAATGCCGGAATCCTTAAATGAAGTTAATATGGGATTAAAAAAGAGTCTTTGGATAGCATTTATTTCAAATCAAGTTAGGCGAAATTTTTTTACCTTAAAAATAATAATATATTGATATTGCATTTGTTTAGAGGAGGTTTTGGATGTGAGAAATGGAGGTCGTTTTTGTTGATTCGTGAATTATCCTTGTAACTATAATTGGCAGATGATAAAATGATATAAAAATGGCATACAAAAGCTTAAGGAGGCAAAACATGAAGCTTCATTTTACGGAAGAACAAAAAGAACAAGAGCTGAACAAACTATATTTGGAAGAGGATGATCTTCTCTTGGAGGCCGAATTCGTGGAAGGAGAAGGCCGAAAATTTTTAATTTCTGGTGTGGCTACCATTGAAGGAGAAAGATACCACGAGTTTGAAATCATATGTGAATTAGCAGAAGATGCTACTGAAGACCCGGTTTCTGTTATAAATACAGATTGGGTTTGTTATGATTTCAATTTCTAAAATAAAAAGGAGGAAAAAGTATGGATCAATTTAAATTTTTTATGCCAGCAGAAACTTTTTTTGGCCGCGGTTGTGTCCTAGAAAATAAAAAGACATTTTTAACACTGGGCAGTAAAGCAATGTTGATTACAGGACGCAGTTCTGCCAAGAAAAACGGTGCACAGCAGGATGTTACAGACGCATTGGATGCTTGCAACATTCCTTGGGTTTTATTTGACGAAATTGGAGAAAATCCCGATGTAGAAACCGTGGTAAAAGCGTCAAAAATAGCTCAACAGGAGAAGGTTGATTTTCTGATTGGCATTGGCGGTGGTTCTCCTATGGATGCGGCAAAGGCGATTGCAGTTTTGACCGCAAATCCTGAAGCTGACAGCGAAATTTTGTTCACCCAGCCTGATGCAAAGGCTTTGCATGTGGCTGAAATTCCTACAACGGCAGGTACGGGTTCAGAAGTAACCCAGTATTCCATAATGACCCTCCATGAAAAACGTACAAAAAGAGCTATTGTGCAAAAAGTCTTTGCTAAAGCATCTTTTTTAGATCCAAAATATATGGATGGTCTTTCGGCAGAGATTACAAATAATACTGCTGTGGATGCATTAACCCATCTGATTGAAAGCTACTTATCTGTAAATGCAAATTTCTTTAGCGAAAAAATAGTAGAACTGGGATTTTCTTTATTTAAAGATTGCATTCCTGCTCTCAAGGAGAGGGTATATTCCCCAGAGGTCAGAGATAAGCTCATGCTGGCATCCGCTTTGGCAGGCGTTGCCATCGCCCAAACCAGTACTTCTATCCCCCATTGTCTTGGTTACTGTTTGACTTATGAAAAAGGTATTCCCCACGGAAGGGCAAACGGTATTGTAACCCAGGCTTATTTGGAAATGTTCCCTGAGGATGATAAAAAGGTAGGGCAGCTTCTGCAAAGTTTGGATATGAGAAGTGTTAAAGATATGGGTGTATTCTTAAAGGATGTGTTGCATACTTCGGAGACATTTACCGTTGAAGAAGTGGATTACTACACAGAGCGGGCTATGGAGAGCCCTGGAAAAATTGCAACTTTCCCTTATCCTGCCACGAAAGAAGATATTTTCAAGGTGTATGAGAAGAGTCTCCTTTCCTAAAGATAAGGACAATTTTCAAAATTCCCCTTTTTTCATAAGCTAATAGAAAACAGTGGGGGGAGATTTTATGCCGAGAGTATATCTTAGCCCATCCTTGCAAAACTATAATCTTTTTATAAATGGCGGGAGTGAGGAGGAATATGTAAACCTAATTGCAGATGCTATGGAACCATACCTGTTTGCTTCGGGAATTGAATTTACAAGAAACGATCCTGAGATGCCCTTATCTCAAGTGATTGCAGATGTAAATACAGGTGACTATGATGTGTTTTTTTCCATTCATACAACTACGGCACCTCCTTTCATAGCAGGAAAATTAAAAGGAGCAGAGGTTCTTTACTATTCCCGTAATCCTTATGGAAATGAGCTGGCTCAGGCAGTTGTGAAAAATATAAAAAACCTTTATCCTGTTTCAAATAAGGTGAAGGCCATGCCTTCTGCCACACAAAAAGAATTAATGCAGACGACGCCACCAGCAGTGGTAGTGGCATTGGGATATAATGATAACATTGAGGATGCTCAGTGGATTAAAGATAATGTCCGCTATCTTGGAAGGGAGCTTTCCCGTTCCTTGACAGATTATTTTGACATTTCTTTTGTTGAGCCTGAAGAAGATTAATATTTTATTTGCCCATGGAAACAAATAAGAAGTTTGTTGGTCATAAACGCTTGAGTTAACTGAAATTACAAAAACGCCCCTTTTGCAGATATTTAGCAAAGGGGCGTTTACATTAAGTATTCACAAAACCTTGCTAAGACAGCGAGGCAAAATAAACTCAGTACGAAAAATTATATATAATCGCAAAGAAAAGATAATGAATTATTTATAATAACTTGCAATTACATCACGAATCATGGGATAAAGCAAGGAGTATCCTGTATTGCTTAAATGGATTCCATCAAATTGAAAGAAGTCTTCGAAGGCTTCTTCTTTTTTTGACCAAAGCTCAGAAAAGAAATCAATTACAGGACAATTATATTCTTTTGCAATTTTCTGAACAGACTCTGCATAAAGCTTTACACGGTCAGTGGTAGTGAACGGGAAAAAATCCGTATCAACCACAGGGGGCGGTGTAATGAAAATAGGCAAAGGGGTTCCGTTGTTAAATTCTTTCCCATGCTGTAAAGAAAGTACAAGTTCAGTAATGGAACGCAAATTTTTTTCATATTCTATTAAAGGGCGATAGTAATCTTCCAACATAGCAGAATCATTGGAACCAAAAAAAATGAGTACAATTTGGGGATGAAATAATAATACATCCCTATGAATGCGCTCTAAGGCTTCTCTGGTGGTATCCCCGTTAATGCCCTTATTGATGATCCGCCACTTTGGAAAATCTTCTTTAAGGCATGCAGGGTAAGCAATATGATCTAAAACGCCGTATCCATAAGTAAGGCTGTCACCAAAAGCGACGATGGTAAAAGGATCCATTTCCTTCACTCCGTTTCATTCAAAATTGTTTGTGGGTACCTCGTCATCCATACTAGGAAAAAAGGGTAGTATGGTTTTCTTATGACTTCGGCTGACAAAGGCTTCTTTGTCTGAATTAAAAAAGAATATTCCCCAAGGTTCTTTTGATTTATCAACATAGGAGATATTCTCTAGGTTAACAATAAATGAACGATGTGTCTGCACAAAATTTTTGTCAGAAAGAGTTCGTTGAATTTGATAAAGGGGACATGGTACATGAATTGCATCATTCTTTAGATGAATGATTGATTTTTTCATGGTGCTTTCGATATATAGAATTTCACTATAAGGCAGATTATATAGTCCCTTAGGGGTATTAATCTGACAAAACTTGCGTTCAACAGAGTGAATTTTTTTGTACATGCCCACATAGTATTGTAACAAACTGATTAACGCTTCTTTCTTTTTAGTGTCCAAGGGAAGGAGAAAACATTCGCATGAGCGCCAATGGACAAAAGCAGTTACAAGATATTCGATTTTGCTTGAGAAAAGCAGAATCGGCGTGTGTTGATGTTGTTCATGGTTTCTTAATGAGAAGATGACGCTGCGCACGGGCATGATATCTTCTTCAAAACTAAAAAAGTAACAATTGTATTCATGTTGTTCAAAAAGAGTGAACCATTCTTCTTTTGTACTAGCACAAGAAACTTCGATGTGACCGCATTTTCCACAGAAATCCACTAAATATTCTTGGGTGGGTGCGTCAAAAAAGCCTAGCAAAATCGAAAACATTTTGGCACCTCTCTAAAAAAAATTTTATAAATAGTATATCACAAAGCATGAATGAAAAAAAGATATTTTGTATAAAAAATGAAATATTTGCATGGAAAGTAGGTGATTTATTGCAAAAGCTTGAAGAAATTTATAAATTACTGCCAACCGATGTAGAAAAAAGACTAAAAACAGAGGTGACACTTGAGGACGAACAGATACAAGAGATACGTCTACGGGCATTAAGACCTCTTTTTGTGAAAACGAATAAGAAAAAATATTTCTTATCTGATGAAAATGGGGATTGGATCGTCTCCAGTAGGCATATTAAGGAAGCAGTGGAAAAGTTAGGGGGTTATTCTCTATATGCCTTTGAGGAGGAACTGAAGCAAGGATATTTAACCGTTTTAGGTGGACACCGTGTAGGGTTTTGCGGTAGGGCTGTTCTGGAAGATGGAAAAGTAAAAACCCTGCGGCAAGTCAGCAGTTTAAATATTCGAATTGCAGGAGAAGTAAAAGGCTGTGCAGAGGAATGGATTCCTTATTTATTTGAAAAAAACAAACTGTGTCACACGTTCATCGTTTCCCCTCCAGGGTGCGGAAAAACAACGCTATTGCGAGATATGATACGTTGTCTTAGTTATGGAATAGGCTGTAAAGAAGGTTATAACGTGGGCGTTGTTGATGAGCGAGGAGAACTTGCCGCCATGAAGGATGGTGTTCCTCAAATGGATATTGGCCCTTGTACGGATGTGCAGGAGAATTGTCCGAAAGGAGAAGGGATGCTTTTCTTACTAAGGAGCATGACGCCTGATGTTATTGCAGTAGATGAGCTTGGAAAGGAGGCGGATTTTATCGGAGTTGAAGCATTGCTTCATGCCGGCGTTACTTTAATTTCTACGGTGCATGGTAGCGACATGAATGGCATGTTGAAAAATAAAAAAATCAAACAGATGTTGGAGGAGATGGAAAATGGAAGAATCCTGTTTCTTAGTAATAGATGGGGGATAGGTACTGTGCAGGAAATATGGGATAACTTGGGAAAAAAACGCTACGAAAGAAGGGTGGAATCATGCTCATACAAGGAATAGGCGCAGTTTTAATTTTGGCAGCAACAACCCTTTGTGGGTTTGCCTTCGCAGCCAAAGAAAAATACAGATTGAGAGATCTTGAGGAAATTGAACGGGGAATCTTACTGATGAAAAATCAAATATCCTATTTGGGCACGCCGCTGACGGAACTCCTTGAGCAAATCAGCTGGAAAACAGAAGGAATTACCGGTCAGGCTTTTCAGGAGATTTCCAGACAAATGGAAGAACGGCGAGGTAATTCAGCTGAGGAAATCTGGGAAGGCATATGGCTTTCAATCGGAAAAAAATCCTATTTGACTGCTGTGGATTTGGAAGAACTTGTTTCTTTTGGAAGAACCCTTGGTTTTATAGAGAAGGAACAGCGTGAAGGCAGTATGGATATGCTTTTGCATTATTTGCGGGAAAAACAAGAAGGAATTAAAAAGCGTTTGGAAAAAAACGGACGACTTTATTACAGCATGGGTGTGCTCAGTGGTTTATTATTGGTCATCACATTGCTGTGAGCATATGGGGGAGGATTAGGTATGGAAATCAATATTGTATTTCGTATTGCGGCAGTGGGTATTCTGGTGGCCGTTTTGAATCAGGTTTTGATTCGTGCCGGCAGGGAAGAGCAGGCAATGATGACCACTTTGGCAGGGCTTGTAGTGGTTTTGTTTTGGGTAATTCAGTATATCAGCACTCTTTTTGAAACGGTACAGACACTGTTTCAGCTTTAGGGGGGTCAAGCCATGGAGATGGGGCGAATAATCGCACTGGGACTGGTGGGGGTGATTTTTGCGGTGATGCTGAAAAAAGAAAATCCGCAAATCAGCCTTATGGTTTCAGTGGTTACCGGGATTTTAATTTTTTTTATGATTTGTACACCGTTAAGCGGGCTAATCGGGCTTTTAAG
>JAEZPX010000136.1 GCA_023413275.1 Bacillota bacterium
CCCAAACACCTTTCAAAGCTCTCGTTAATAATACTAAGCTCTTTGATTCGAGTTACCCGAAACATGCGATAATCATCTCTAACCATACAAAATCCATAAATATACCAAGCCTGCCCTTTGAAAATTAATTGCAGTGGTTCAATGACCCTTTCAGACTTCTCACCATTGGTACTATAATAATCGAATAGAATTCGTTTTTTATTAATTATGGCGTTTTTAAGCATTTTAAATTTTTCCTGTTCATTTTCCCCACTACCCCAATGAGAAAAATCAACATCAATCCATTTAGAGTCGTTACGTTGAAAAAGAACACCCAGCTTTTTAAGAACCGGCTCTACTCCCGGAACATTCAAAGACTCCATGCCTTGTAAAGAAGAAATGATTTCCAGTTGATCCTTTTCGGAAACCATAGATTTTTTCATCACATAGTTGTCCAACAGGCGGATACCCCCACCCTTACCTTTACTAGTGTAAATTGGTATTCCTGCGGCGCTCAGCGTTTCCAAATCTCTATAGATGGTTCTCTGAGATACTTCAAAATAACTAGAAAGCTCCTTTGCTGTCACTGTTTTTTTCTCAAAAAGCACATAAACCATTTCAAGTAATCGATCGATCTTCATATTTAATCACCGATATTATTTTAACACAATTACATATTCTCTGCATGCAATATCACTTATTCTAATCTTTTTTCCAAAAAAAAGCAAAACATTCTGGGCTTTAATATCCCAAGAATGCTTTGCAGTAATTTTCCCCATTGATCTACCTATTTCTTAACAATATATTTCATATTTCCAGTATGATAAATATCAATCATGCACTCCTTCAATTCGTTCCCCTCATAAAAAATCCCTGAAAACTTGGATTGATTGTACCCATAGGACTCATCTATGATTTCAAAATCCATATGGGGAAATTTATTGATAAAAGCGTCAAGCCTGTACTTTTCACCAGTAAACTTCCCTTTATTCCTCACCGAATCAAACAAATAGACTGTTGAGAAATCTAAATCCGAACCTTCAATTCTGATGATACCTTCTCCCTTAACTGCTAAAAAGTCGTTATCTTTGGGTTCATAAAAGCCCTCACTGAAATATATTATAATTTCTCCTTTTTCCAACGTGATTTTACTCACTCTGGCATCATGAAGGCCATATGGCAAATCTAAAATATTTTTACGAATTACTTCTTTCATGGCTCCTCCAACACTATTAATCAAAATGCAGAATAATGTTCTTATTAATTTTTTATCAAACGAATGAAAATAGTGCTATAAAATTATTACCCTCTTAAAAGGGGCATTGCACCTGTCAATTTATTTATCTTCTTCTTTTCACCATAAATGCCGATTCCCAAATAAGTATGCTCTTGGGTAGTAAGGGACGCCAGCTTACCCACATAATCATTGTAAACCTGAGAGGTCTGCGCTGCATCTGTAAAGTCAACAACCACTAGGTCATTAAATTCAGGTGCATATAACCGTTGTCTCAAATCTCTTAATCCAGTCTTGCTTCCTTTCAACATTGTAATGGGAACTGTTACAATGCCCAAATGTGTTTCATTTAAGGCATCAGTAGCATTCTCCCCCACCAAATTGGGTACCTGTTCCCCTAAAGTCACCCCTAATATTGCAGAAGTATTTGCTACTATCCCCATTGGCAAATCAGAATCTATAATCATTACGCACTTCATGTCAACAGCATTCATTCTTCACCTCATTCTTTCTCCCCACTGAAAATTTATTCTCTGATATAAATAACCCCGCTAATGTAAGTCCTACGCCAACAACCCCCATCCCTGTTATTTTTTCATGTAAGATCAAAATGGAAGTAATTATTGTTACCACAGGAACCAAATAAATATATACGCTGGTCTTTACCGCTCCCAATATTTTTACTGCCCAATTCCACGTTGCAAAGCATGCCGCAGAAGCACCTAACCCCAAAAATACCATATTGAAAAGGTTTATAGGTTTTAGAAGGATTTTAACACTTGGGTCAAATTGGAAAATACACAAAGGGGGTATCATAAATACCAATCCATAAAAGAAAATTCTTCGGGTTGCCTGAACCGTATTATATTGAAAACCGCTGATCTTTTTTGTCAAAATGGAATACACAGCCCATACAAATGCGGCTAAAACTGCCAACAAATCCCCCATTGGGTTCAACTGCAAAACACTGGCTCCTTGATAGCTCATTAGGAAAATACCAACCAATGCAATCAAAAATCCAACGAAAAATTGGGGCTTTAACTTCTCTTCTTTCAAAAAGAAATGGGCACATAAAGCAGTAAAAAACGGTGCCACGGAAATAATCACGCCAACATTAGAGGCAAACGTGTAAGTTAAAGCGATATTCTCCAACAAAAAATACAAGGTAATTCCGCAAAGGCCTGCCCCAGCAAAATAAAATTCCTGCTTCGGGTTTTCAATTTTTAATCTGCGGGGGGTTACAAGGAATAATGCAATCCAACCTATCACAAATCTGATAAATAATATTTCTATTGGAGTCATGCTCTTTAATAAAATCTTTGTAGAAATGAACGTGGTTCCCCATATGATAATTGTGATGATTGCTAATATATGCCCTGTTATTTCATTTTTTCTATCCATAATAGTCCTTTCTTACGCAACACAAATCAAAGTTGGTTTTTATAAATGCTCTGATATTGTTTTGGCGTCAATCCAATAAACTTTTTGAAAAAATTTGAAAAATGACTTTGATCGCTAAAGCCGGTTTGTAAAGCGGCATCAATGGGCATAACACCTTGCTCTAAAAGTTTCTTTGCCTTGTCAACTCGTATTGTTTCCAAATATCGATACGGAGATATCCCCATTTGTTTTGTAAAGGAACGTAAAAAATAATATTTACTCAACCCTGTTATATCACTCAATTGATCCAAAGTAATACTTTCCCGATAGTTTTTTTCTAAATAATCGCAAACTGCCATAACCTCAGAACTTTGCTCTAATTTGACAAAAGGAGCCTCGGCAGCATGTTCTTCCATCAACTGCTCTAAAAGCAGCAAATACAATTCCTCTTTTCTAAAATCTCGTTCTTCCTCCATAATCAACGAATGAAGCTCTTTAATCTGTGATGCAAACTCACTGCGAAACACCACAGTGGTTGTAAAATAAGGTAATTTTTCTTTACCTGTTATTTCAAAAACTGCCCTGGCCATAACCTCTGGTTGAATATTGATACAGCGATAGTCTAAGGTTTTACCATCCACTTGTTCACAGGTATGATTATCCCCCGGATTAAATAAAACCAGATCTCCCGGAACAACCGTATATTCTCTATTTTTACAAGATAAATAACGATTTCCTTCTTCAATAAATCCCAATACGTAATATTCATGAAAGTGGTTGGGGAATTTTTGCATAATGCCTTGGAAATGATAGGCTTCTACCCTCAGCTCCGTATCATATTTTACCGTCCTCATTTCCTTTGTCATAGATACATCCTCACCCCTCCCAGCTGTTTGATTACACTATATCATAACCCCATGC
>JAEZPX010000177.1 GCA_023413275.1 Bacillota bacterium
GATTTGCATACATCCGCAGGAGGAAGGGCAATCTTAACTGAGGTTCCTGAAATGTTTGGGGCTGAAGACAGTTTATTTGCTCGTTGCCAGAGCAAAGAGATTTTTGAACAGGCGACAGAAATGATTAACGAGTTTAAGAATTATTATGTAAGCCATAATCAGGTTGTATATGAAAATCCTTCCCCGGGAAATAAGGCGGGAGGCATAACGACACTGGAGGAAAAATCTCTCGGCTGTATTCAAAAAGGTGGTTCAGCCACAGTTACCGATGTTTTGGGTTATGCAAAACCTGTAAAAAAGGCAGGGCTTTCTCTATTGACAGGCCCTGGTAATGATATGGTATCTTGCACGAACCTTGCGGCTTCAGGTGCCCATATTATTTTATTTACGACAGGTCGAGGGACACCCTTTGGCACGGTGGTACCTACATTAAAAATATCATCCAACTCTGGGCTGGCTGAGCATAAAGCAAATTGGATTGATTTTAATGCGGGTATGATTTTAGAGGGAACTACCTTTGAAGAAGCAACGGAAAAGCTTATGAATTTGCTAAAAGAAACTGCGAATGGCAAGCTTGCAAAAAATGAAGAAAATGAATATAGAGAAATCGCAATTTTTAAAGATGGGGTGACATTATAATGATTCAGTTAAGACCAAAAGAAGAGTGCATGTTTGATCAGGTTTCCTTAGGTGAAGTAATGTTGAGATTAGATCCCGGTGAGGGCAGAATCAAAACAGCAAGACAGTTCCGTGCTTGGGAAGGCGGCGGTGAATATAACGTTGCCCGTGGACTTCGTCGTTGCTTTGGCTATAAAACAGCTATCTTAACAGCTTTTGCCGATAATGAAATCGGTCGTTTGATTGAAGATTTTATATTGCAGGGTGGTGTAGATACCTCCTTTATCAAATGGTTACCATATGATGGTATCGGTAGAACCACACGTAATGGGCTGAATTTTACAGAAAGAGGTCATGGTGTGCGTGGTGCTGTAGGTGTTTCTGATCGAGGCAACACAGCCATTGCCCAGATGAAGCCCGGTGATTTTGATTTCGATTATCTTTTTGGTACTTTGGGTGTTCGTTGGTTGCATACCGGTGGCATTTTTGCGGCATTGTCTGAAAATAGTGCGGCAGTCACCATTGAAGCAGTCAAGGCGGCAAAAAAATATGGCACGATTGTATCCTATGACTTGAACTATCGTCCTTCTATGTGGAAATCTATTGGTGGACAAGAAAAAGCTCAGGCCGTAAACAAGGAAATTGCGAAATATATTGATGTTATGATTGGCAATGAGGAAGATTTCACAGCCTGCCTTGGTTTTGAAATTGAAGGTAATGATGAAAACTTGGTGGAGTTAAACTTAGACGGCTATAAAAAGATGATGGCAAAAGCTGCAGAAACATACCCTAACTTTAAGGTAATGGCAACCACATTAAGAAGTGTAAAAACCGCAACAGTAAATGATTGGGCGGCAATGTGTTGGGCAAATGGTGAGATTTACTTCTCTAAAAAATATGATGGTTTGGAAATTATGGATCGTGTTGGCGGTGGCGACAGCTTTGCTTCCGGTTTGATTTTTGGTTTGATGGAAACCGGTGATCCTGAGGTTGCAGTAAATTACGGGGCGGCTCATGGTGCATTGGCTATGACAACGGCCGGAGATACCAGCATGGCAAGCCGTAAGGAAGTAGAAGCATTGATGGGTGGCGCAGGTGCCAGAGTACAGCGCTAAGGAGGAAAAAATATGACTATTGCAGAAAAAATTTCTAAAATTGGTGTTGTACCAGTAATTAAATTAGATCGTCCCGAGGAAGATGCATTGCCTTTGGCAAAGGCTCTTATTGAAGGTGGTCTGCCTGTTGCAGAAATCACCTTCCGTGCTGAGGGCGCGGATAAAGCAATGAAGCTGATGCGAGAAAATTACCCCGATATTATTGTGGGAGCAGGCACAGTTTTGTATAAAGAGCAAGTTGATAGAGCGCTGGAAGCAGGAGCACAGTTTATTGTATCTCCTGGATTTAACCCTAAAATTGTATCTTATTGTATTGAAAAGAATATTCCGATTTTCCCCGGCTGTGTTACACCTACGGAAATTGAAGCTGCTCATGACTTGGGTTTGACGACCTTCAAGTTTTTCCCAGCACAGCAGTATGGTGGATTGTCCACTATTAAAGCGTTGTCTGGTCCTTATCATCAATTTCAGTTTATGCCAACAGGCGGCATTAGCTTGGATAATTTAAAGGAATATCTATCATTTAAGAGCATTTGTGCTGTTGGCGGCTCCTTTATGGTTACTGATAAATTGATTAACGCTAAGGACTGGTCTGAGATTACCTCTCTTTGCCGTAAGGCCGCAGACATTGTTGCAGAGGTAAGAGGCTAAGGTTGGATTTTACTGCTACAATTGATTCACACTAGATAGTTTTTATTCAAATAAAATCATGGATTCCCTACTGCCTGAGATTTCCGTTCATACTCTGGCAGTGGGAAAAAGCACAGAAAAAAGACTGGAGCAATTATTATGTTGGCTTCAGTCTTTTTTTGATTTATTTCAGTAAATGAAGTTTTTCGAATTCACCACCAGGTACAGGTTTACCCCCAATATAGC
>JAEZPX010000184.1 GCA_023413275.1 Bacillota bacterium
TGGTTTCTATATTCTAAGTACCTACATCTCTTTAATATTATTTTAGATACAATAAAATAAACCCCGAAAACTTGAAGGTCTCGGGGCTTTGATATTTCGTATAAATTTTAAAATAATTATCTCTTGCTGAACTGAGGCGCACGTCTTGCTGCCTTGAGACCATATTTCTTTCTTTCTTTCATTCTAGGGTCACGAGTTAAGAAGCCAGCTTTTTTCAAAGCGGGTCTGTAATCGCCATCTGCCTGAAGTAATGCTCTGGAGATACCGTGTCTGATTGCACCTGCCTGACCTGTGAATCCACCACCATTTACATTAACCAAAACATCAAACTTTGCTGTTGTTTCTGTTAATTCCAAAGGCTGACGAACAATCAGCTTCAATGTTTCAAGACCGAAATATTCGTTGATATCTCTTTTATTTATTGTTATTTTACCGTTGCCGGGTACCAAGTATACTCTAGCTACGGAAGATTTTCTTCTGCCTGTACCGTAATATCTAGCTGCTGCCATTATGCTTTCCTCCTCCTATTAAAATTTAATTTCCAATTTTTCGGGTTTCTGTGCTGCATGGGGATGCTCTGCACCTGCATATACATGCAACTTGCCAAACATCTTTCTTCCCAGAGCATTTTTAGGAAGCATACCTTTTACAGCATGTTCAATAACTCTTTCAGGGTGTGTATCCAGCATCTTATCCAGTCTAGTTGTTTTCAAACCACCTGTGTAACCGGAGTGATGATGATATAACTTCTGCTCCAATTTTTTGCCTGTTACAGCAACCTTCTCAGCATTGATAACGACAACATAGTCACCCATATCAACGTTTGGTGCATACTGTGGTTTATTCTTGCCTCTTAAAATGTTTGCGATCTCTGTAGAAATACGACCTAAAGTCATATCAGCAGCATCAATTACATACCACTTTTTTACTACATCAGATTCCTTCGCAATGTAAGTTGTTCTCATGGTTTCTACCTCCCTATTCATATTTTGTTTGATCCGTTGACTTTGCCGTTTTGCGGGAACAAAACGGTCAATCTCCATTATGTGGCTTCACATAACTTATTGGATCCCACCTTGAGAAACATATATATTTAAAGCCAAAAGGCTCTAAAATCAAAATACAGCTTTTTAATTATAGTACATTCAACCTTCGCTGTCAACAGCTTTTCCATGCAAATCATAATAAATTTCTTGCAAAGTCAAACCTTGTGGCTCCGCCGTTATCCCAGCCTTTTCTCGGTTCTCACTTTGTATGATTCCTAAAATCTCATCAGGGGAGATTTTCCCCTGCCCAACAGAAATTAAAGTTCCTGCCATTATCCGCACCATATTATACAAAAATCCGTCACCGGTCACGTATATTGAAATTACGTTACCTTCACTTTTTACAAAACAATCAAAAATGCTTCTCACCGTTGATGAAACAGTGCTTCCCGCTGCACAAAACGCAGCGAAATCATAAGTTCCAATAAAGTTGCTTGCAGCTTTATTCATTTTTTCCAAATCTAGGGGACTATATACAAATGTTGAATAGAGCCGTTCCTTAGGATTTCGCATGGGGCCATTCCAAATACGATATTCGTAGGTTTTTTTGATACAATCATATCTTGGGTGAAAATCAGCAGGAACCTCCTCCGCCTTAACCACCACAATATCTGAAGGAAGTAACGGGCGAATAGCAAGGGGAATTTTTTCAACAGGTATGGTTGTTTCTACATCTATTGTTGCCCTTTGCCCCAATGCATGCACACCTCTGTCCGTTCTGCTTGCCCCAATACAGGTTAAATTAGGGGAACGAAACAGACTTCTTAACGCCTTTTCCAATTCACCCTCAACAGTAATGACCTCCGGAGACAATTGCTTTTGCCATCCACTATAGTTGGTTCCATCGTAGGCAATGGTCAATAATATACGCTTCACAAAATGCCTCCTGACATATAGAAAAGGGAGCTGCAAACCTCCCTCTAACCATTTTTTAAACGGTTTTAATCTCTTTTACCAAAACCTTTCTAACCTCTATTAAACGAGTACCAGAAAATTTTAAGTGTATGAATTATTCAAACACTATTCACTCTGATTTTTTTGCATCAGGGTCTTATTCCAAAACTCGCAAAAACCTAAATCAAAAATCCTAATGCATTTGTTGCATATCTTATGCAAAGAATCGACACAAAATAAAGTACCCCTATGGCAAATGCACTGTAGTCTCTTTTTTGCATTTGCATACGATTCATGCGGGTTCTATTTTCATCTCCATGATAGCACCTTGCCTCCATAGCCATTGCCAACTCCTCTGCACGACGAAAAGCAGAAATAAAAAGGGGAACAAGGATAGGAATCAAACTTTTTGCTTTTTGCATCAAGTTACCTGAATCAAAATCTGCACCTCTCGCCTGCTGAGCCTTCATAATTTTATCTGTCTCGTCCAGCAAGGTTGGAATAAAGCGCAGAGCAATTGTCATCATCATTGCAATCTCATGAGCAGGCACCCCAATTTTTTTAAATGGACGAAGCATAAATTCAATGCCATCGGTCAATTGAATGGGGGTAGTTGTCAAAGTCAGCACAGAAGATCCTACAATCAAAAGTATCAAACGAATGCACATTTTTGCAGCCAGCACAATTCCTTCCAGGGTCAAACTTAAAAATCCCCATTGCCAAAGTACATGTTCACCCTTTGTCATAAAAAGATTAATAAACGCCGTAAACAGAATAATAATCATGATGCCTTTAATACCCTTAAGCATAAACTTTATAGGTACCTTGGACAACTGAATCACTGCTGCTAAAACCAAAATTACAAACAAATATCCTGCAAAACTATTAATCATAAACAATGTAACAATATACAGAAAAGTCAGGGTAAGTTTAACTCTAGCATCCAAACGATGGATGGGTGAATCCACCGGATAAAACTGTCCTATGGTAATATCCCGAATCATACCCTCACCTGCCTTACTAAATTCATTAATACTTTTTTTGCATCCTCCACCGTGTAAATATCCAACGGTACGTCGAATCCCTTTTCTTTTAATGACGCAAAGACATAGCTTACCTGGGGTGCAGCCAAGCCCATAGCTTCCAGCTCCTTTACATGACAAAAAACCTCTTTGGGGGTGCCTTCCATGGCTGCTCTGCCTTCGTGCATCACGATAATACGGTCAACCAATTTCGCAACATCTTCCATGCTATGGCTTACTAAAATAACAGTTATCCCTCGCTCTTGATGAAGATGCTTGATTGCCTGTAGTATTTCATCCCGCCCCTTTGGGTCTAAACCTGCTGTAGGCTCGTCCAATATTAACACCTCAGGATTCATGGCTAAAACACCAGCAATGGCTACACGGCGTTTCTGCCCTCCAGATAGCTCAAAGGGAGATTTTTCGTATAACTCAGGGGCAATACCCACAGTTTCCAATGCCGAAACCACATTGGAATGAATCTCTTCCTTAGTTAGCTGCATATTGGTAGGGCCAAAGGCAACATCTTTATAAACCGTCATTTCAAAAAGCTGATACTCCGGGTATTGAAATGCCAAACCAATGCGTCTGCGCACCTCTTTTAATTTTGCTTTGTCCCTATGAATATTTTCTCCATCTAACAAAATTTCACCTTTACTTGGAGTGATAATGCCATTCAAATGTTGTATTAAGGTTGATTTGCCTGAGCCTGTATGCCCAATAAGACCAACAAACTCTCCTTTTTTAATTTCCAGGGAAACATCATCCAGCGCTTTTTTCTCAAAAGCAGTTTCAGGATTATAGATATATGTTAAGTGGTTAATTTTAATTGACATAGTGCACCTACCATTTCCTCGACTGTTAATATATCTGCGGGTATGTCAACGCCTTCTTTGCGTAAAAGATGGGCAACCTCTGTTACTTGCGGTACATCCAAGCCATACTGCTGTAACCGCTCAACCTGAGAAAAAATCTCCTTAGGCTTCCCCTCCATCACTACCTCGCCATCATCAATCACATAAACCCGATCCCCACGGACTGCTTCGTCCATATAGTGGGTAATCAAAATAATGGTAATGCCTTCGTCTTTATTTAAGCGTTCAATGGTTTCCAATACCTCTTTGCGTCCCACAGGGTCCAGCATGGCTGTAGGCTCATCTAAAACAATGCAATCAGGCTTCATTGCTAACACACCTGCAATGGCAATACGCTGTTTCTGACCGCCAGAAAGCTTTGATGGCGTATGCTTTGCATACCTTTCCATATGAACCGTAGCCAAAGCCTCATCTACACGACGGCGAATTTCTTCTGGGGCAATGCCCATATTCTCAGGGCCAAAGGCTATATCCTCTTCTACAACCGTTGCTACCAATTGGTTATCAGGGTTTTGAAAAACCATACCTGCAGATTGACGAATTTCCCAGATCAATTCACCATTTTTCGTATCCATACCTTTCACCCATAACGTGCCTGCTGTGGGTTCCAGCAATGCATTAATGTGCTTTGCGAAGGTAGATTTTCCGGAGCCATTATGCCCTAAAACAACGACAAATTCCCCTTTTTCTATCTCTAAATCAACTGCTTTCAAAGCAGTAACTTTTTCTTCCTCAGTGCCGTGGTCTGTTTCAAGAATCTTGGTATACTCATACGTCAAACCTTCGGCCTTCACCATTTTCATAACTTCACCTTTTCTATAAAGGATTTTCACCCTCTTAAGTCTATGACAAATAATGCTCACAGCTATCAATAGGATACGTTTTTTCCATAAAAAAGTCAAGAAAAACAGGCTATTGCACAGATGGGATTTTCTAAATTATCTCTTTAATTCTAGCCTTGCAACGGGGTGTTCTTCCGTAGTACGGTCAAAGGCGCACTGATAGGAATATGAATCATATGGTTGACCGGCTTCCAAATAACCAAAGCAATGGCAAAGTCAACACAACTATGCACAAATGTACCCACACCCACCAACAGAAGTACTGAAAACGCAAAACCGTTGTTATAAAAGCCTTCATTCAACATACCGCCAAAATAGAACAGGATAACAACGATTACCTCGCAAACACCATGGACTAAAGCAAGCGCGGAACAAAATGCAATGTTTGATACAGGTCGCTGGAGGACGTTCGGAGATTTTTTCAAAATCAAGCAGCCCACGATGACAAAGCCTAAGTGGCTAAACGCACGCAAGACGATTACAAGGGGAAAGCCTGCAATGAAAAAGCCAACTGTGGTTCCTAAGGTTACCGCCACTGCCACCGTAGGAGAAATAAACAGGGCGATAAAAATTGCAACATGACTGGCCAAGGTAAAGGACATCGGCTCAATCATTATTTTTATGGGCATGAACATCGGAATGATAATACCCACTGCGCAAAGCATAGCTGCAATTACTAAACTCATGATTTTCTGATTTGTTTCTTTCATAGTTTCACCTCAAATTTTTTATATTTACTGCACATTAAGTAACTGACCACACATGTGTCTTGACACCATTGTAGAACAAAAAAATAGAAAAGTCAAAGACTTTTCATAAATCCGGTCAATAATTTCGTTTTCGAAAAATTGTCTTGGGTCCCTTCGTAAATATCATCTGCGCAGTGCGGTGGAGACACCGCACGCTACGCTCATAATACAGTCAGAAGGTTGCTAGGAATTCATTTCCCGCTGCTTTAGCATATATCCCTTTTCTGCAAGCACCGCAAGGGTGCGATCACGGTCCAGGGGACTGGTAAAAGAAACAGTATGCAGGTGAATACCTGCGGTCAATTCCGAAAGAGGAGTGGAGTTACTGTTTTTCAGACGGGTCAGGAAGTCCTGAACATCATAGCGGGATCCGATCCGCAGCAGGCCGCTAATTTGTCCGTAAACAGCGTGTTCCACTGTTACATCAAGTATCTTACCTCCGTTGTCCACAATAGTGGTCAGCTCATCTTCCATCTGGCTGTCGTTATGATGGACGGCGATAATCACCCGATATTCGCCGTCGGGAACATCGGATTCCAGCACATAGCCTCTAGGCGTGGCGGCGATTTTCTCATTTGCCGCCCGCAACAAGGCAATATCCCCAACGATGATTTGTCGGCTGACGTGAAATTGTCTGGCGATTGTACCGGCACTGATAGGCTGGCGGCTCTGTTGCAAAAGTTGGAGGATGTTATCCCGGCGTTCGGCGGAAGTCATATGTTCTGCATCCTTTCTCACTTGTAATCGATGTTGGTGACTATTTGAAATAGGCTGCGCCTTAGGATGGTAAGCTTACACACAGTCCAAAGATAAAAAACCAACTGGTGCCCCCTTCCTTCCACTAAAGCTATCATAGCATAGTTCCTATATCTATTTCAACTGTTTCACAGATTGGAACAAAGCTGAAGAGTAAGCAAATACAACCCATTCCGATGGGGTTTTGTCTAATGTTTTTTTCTGCCCTTTTCAGATTTTTGAAAAAAAAGAAACCAAAATTTCTAATTTAAGACATAAGTACTTTCTTTTTCAACCCCACATGTAATACCCTGTAGGTTCAACGAAGCATTGATATATTTTGCACAGGTTAATTTTATTCCTCTATATATTATTTCCTAAACAACCACAAAT
>JAEZPX010000245.1 GCA_023413275.1 Bacillota bacterium
GAGGTAGATCGCTAATGATAAGCTTAGCCTTTTTATTGCTATATTTGCAGTAGTGCCATTAGTTTGTTTTCAGGGAAGGGGAAATCTCAGTGCGAAAATCCGAACTGTCATATTCGGACGTGGGAGAAAAAGTAGTCATGAGAGATAAGACTGTAAAATCATTTTTCAAATGAAACAGACACCGATATGATAGCATGGAGAATTTCTGTCATAAGAATTAGGCATAAATTCATGTGTATAAAGAGGTGGAGACGAAGTCTTGAAGTCGGCATTGATTGAGACTTCGTCTTTTTTTTGAATTTTCACTGGTCAGAAAAGAATGAATTAGAGCAGGATTTTAAGTCTATTTTGAAAATAGTGTAGTTGCTAAGCACAAAAGTTTTTGGCAAGAAGGAAGGATAAATTAAATATTAGTGTAACTTCAAATTATTAGTCAAAGTTTATTAATAAAAATTGACAAGGTAAATTATTGTCAGTCGGACATTTTTACCATTTCCTTATAAAAATATCTCTTTCCTCAAGCAAGCTATCCACGGTTTCTAACCCCAGATCATGCAACATTTTAACTACATAAGGATTATCAAATGGAGTTTTGTAAATGGCTTCTTCTCCATATCGAAGAACGCTTTTTTTTCCTTCTTCTTTTGGAATTAGCGATTTTGGGCCCCCCACGCAACCACCAACACAGCCCATTCCTTCATAGAAGTTGGCATTACCTGCTTCTGCGAGAATATCGTTGAGCATTTTCTTGCACTCCGCAACCCCATCTGCATGACGTGTTTTTACAGTAATCTCTCTGGTTGGATTAATTCGTTCCACGGCTTCCTGTACTGCCTCACTGACGCCACCCGTTCCCGCATAAATTCTGCCTGCCTTAGATGAGTGGTCCCGTTCATCCTCTTTCATCTCTTTTAGATTAAGTCCTGCAAAGTCAAAGATATCTTGGATCTCTTTAAATGTTAAGACAAAATCCGTAGAATCACAAACATCTTTTTCCTTAGCCTCTGCCTTTTTAGCCATACATGGGCCGATAAAAACCGTTATTGCACCGGGATAAAGTTCCTTTATGGAACGTCCACAAGCTACCATTGGTGAAACAGATGCAGGAACATGAGAAACCAGCTGAGAATATACTTTTCTGATCATAGCAATCCATATTGGGCAGCAGCAACTCGTTAACTGAAAATCCTTTTCTGTCTTAATATTTCTATCAAACTCTAACGCTTCTTTCATTGTCAAGATATCAGCAAACAGAGCTACTTCTACCATTCCCGTAAAACCGATTCTTTTAAATGCAGCACGCAATTTGCCTGGAGTGATCTCATCTGAGTACTGGTTTACAAATGCAGGGGCAATCATCGCATATACGGGTGTATTGGAACTATAAAGAGATTCTAACATAGCCAAAGAATCCTTGCTCTCGATCATGTTTGCTTCTTTACAATTTCTAACGCAATCTCCACAACCTACGCAATTGTCGCCGTTAATATCGATATTTCCATCAGGATTTATAAACAAAGCGTCAAATAAACATTTGCCTTTACATTCATCCTTATCCTCTGGAGCACAATTGCATTGACCTGTACGAAGAATCACCTCGTGCTTGTAGGGATTAATGAGGCAATCTAAATGATGAGGATCATACCCCTCATTTTCTATTAAGTTTAATTCTTCAGGCATTTTGCTGCTTACAGCAGCCTTCAGAAGTCTATTATATAAGTCTTCAAATGTCATGGTTTTACCTCTTTTGTCGAAATGTATCAAAAAGTCTTACAACTACAATTGTTTAAGTGGTTGCAAAATTTAATTTTATTATATTAGATTTAATTATTATATAGTGTAAATATGTCCAGAAATGAGGGCATTATGTTATGATCAGTAGATAAAATTATTGAATCTCTTTAAATAAAAGTGATGAGTTGAAAGGCAAATTGAGAGAATCATTGAATAATGTAAAATTAAAATAAGTATTATATAGCAAGTCTTAATGTTATTTGTATAAAAAATTTATTTATACATACGATTTACGTAAAGTTACAGCTTTTATTTTAAATCATCCAGAGATAATAAAACAATTTTTTAGTTAACCAGAAATAACTGTCCAGTTTATAATAGTTTATTCCAGATTAATTAAGTGTGAATTATTGAAGAGAGTGAAACCATAAGATTTCAAATTAATTGTTAAAATAAGATAAAACATATAGGAAACAGTTTAGAAGTGAATCAATGTATTTGTGATGTAAAAAGGTATTATAGATGGGAAATAGTTTAACACCCTTAATCGATTAGCGCAATACCAATTCATTTAGAAATATAAGAGAAAAATCGGTTTATGTTCTTCTTATAATATTTAAATATATCCAAATAACTATAATTATTAAAAAACGAAGAATCAAGATATTAAATATCAATGTGCAACAAATATTTGTTAAACTGTACCACCAAGAAAATGGTGCTCCTTGTTACTGAAAAATGTGCGATACCTAACCAAGAAAAAGTTGCTGATTTCGATGTACGTTCTATTGTGGTAAAATATCTTATATTCCATACCCCATTCTAATATTTTATTATATCCTTCTTTTCAACATATCTTGTATAGATTTTGTATAGTCTATAGATTTCCTTATCATAAATTAATTAGTTTTCTATTCTGTAAAAATATTTTGCAAATAATTTATGTGTTTTAATAGAAATTCGAATTAGAATTTCTAATAAAATCAATAAACAACCTGTCACATTGATTGAGTATATTTCCGACTTTATATGCAATTCCAACTTCCCATTGTAAAGGTGGGTTATCTAAACTAAAAAATTCTAAGTCCTTACTTTGTGCTGCATCAAGTAGGGCTCCTTCTGGTATAAATGTAACGCCCATACCATTTCTTACAATATTAATAGCAGTAACAATGTTAGAAGTTTCTAGCAAAATATTTGGGCTAATATTGCACTTATTTAAATAATTATCCGAAATATGTCGTATGTTTTGTCCCTTGCGTAAAAGTATAAATTGACTTTCTGCAAACCTTTCGAAATCCTTAGAAGACATACGGTTTATCCTTCCAGTGGTGTAATGATAATTGTCTAAGAACGGATTTTTTTTATTGATACAGAACAGGATTTTTTCATAATATAGATGTTCAAAAGTGAAGTTGTTGTATACATTTGGAAGATGAAAAATACAAAAATCCACCATTTTCCTTTCTATCATAGAGGCCATCTCTTGATGAGTACCTTCTTTTATATTAACAGATATGCCTGGATATCTTATTTTAAATTCAGGGAAAATACGTGGCAACAAAACAGAGGATCGCCAAGGTGTAATTCCTATTGTAACCATTCCGTTTTCTTCATTCTGTAAATTTGATAACTCTTGGGCCATTAGCTTTTCTTTTCTAAGAATATCGGTCAGATAGGTTAAATAAATTTCTCCTGCTCTTGTTAATTTTAATGGGTGAGATGAACGATTAAATAGGGGCTCTCCTATTTTTTCTTCAAGTCGTTTTAAATATTTACTCAAAGAAGGTTGGGAAATATACAAATTCTCTGCCGCTTTAGAGATGCTTTTTGTTTCTACAATTGCCATAAAATATTCGTAGTTTTTGAACAGCATAGAAATCCTCCTTTAACTATATGCTAAAAAAGCTATATAGTTAATAGTTTAATAGATATTGGACAGAAAGTAAACTGAAAATATATAATAATTTAACAGGACAAATTGAAACAATACGGCCGGAATATTTGTTTTACTGTTTTAAAATATTAAAAATATTGGAGGAAAATAAATGTATCAAGCAGTGATGGTTGATAGGTATTATGGAAGTATAAGCCTAGAAAACCAAGAATATATCAAAGAGGCATATAAACAAAATGGCATAAATCTTCGGTTGGAGCACTATATAACGCCTGAGGAAATTATTGCAGGCTGTCCGGATGCTGACGTAATTTTAGGGACAGGTAATCCTCCAATTAATCAAAGTGTTTTGGAAAACTTACCTAAATTAAAAGCAGTGCAGCGTTTTGGTATAGGTGTAAATTCTATTGACCTGGAAGCAGCGAAAAAAGCCGGTGTTTTAATTCTAAATATGCCAGGATTTTGCGTAGAGGAACTTGCACTTCATGCAACCGCATTAATATTAAATGCTATTAGAAATGTATCCTATTACGATCGTGGTATTCGCAATGGTGAATGGCGTAAAGCACAGGGACATGTTCCAAGAAATCCAAAAGATTTGACATTAGGCTTATATGGATTTGGCGGCTCTGCAAAGCCACTATACAATATTTTTCATAAAGGATTCGGAACCAAAGTGATTACTTGTGATCCATATGTTTCTGATTCTATAAAAGAAACATTTGATATAGATATTGTATCTTTTGATGAATTATTGGCTCAGTCGGATATTATTTCTATTCATGCGCCATTAACAGCAGAGACAAAAAAAATATTCAACAAGGATGCGTTTGATAAAATGAAATCGGATGGCATGATTGTTAATATTTCCAGAGGGGAATTAATTGATCAGACGGATCTTATCCAGGCATTGAAAGAAGAGAAGATTCGCTTTGCTGGTTTAGATGTGTTTGAACAAGAACCATTACCCAAAGATAGCCCATTGGTAAATATGGAGCAAGTGGTTTTGACGTGTCACAGTGCTTTTTATGGCGACCATGCGCAACAAAATCAAATTCAATTATCTATTGACCTTGTAAGCAGCGTGTTGAACCAGTCATGCGTAAAGCAAGTGTATATTGCAAATAAAGGTGTAGTAAGTAAAATTCAAGATTTTAAAATCTGTGATTAAGGGTGAAGAAAATGAATATTGGATGTAAAATTGTGACTGGACATAAAAGAACGGAAGACAGACTAATTAATATTTTTAAAGAGTATCCGGTGGCAAATATTGGCGATTGCATGAATCGAATGGCTTGTGTAGCGCAAAACATTAAGCCCGTTAATAAAGCAAAGCTATTAGGACAGGCTTTTACTGTTAAAGTTCCATACGGTGATAACTTAATGTTTCATAAAGCCATGGATTTAGCAAAGCCAGGAGATGTTATTGTAATTGATGCGGACGGCACCAGCAACAGAGCAATTTTTGGCGAACTTATGATTAATTACTGTAAATCACGGGGAATTGCAGGGGTTATTGTTGATGGAGCAATCAGGGATTATGAT
>JAEZPX010000011.1 GCA_023413275.1 Bacillota bacterium
TCTTTTTCTATTTCATTCTCATAAACAAAACATAATTTTAATTCAAATACCCAACTAATAAGAAACTGGGCAGCGTATCCCTTTGTCTTTGCTTAAACAAATCCCACATAGAGTAAACAGCAAATAGGATTATAAGCAAGCAAAAGTGATAAAGCCTGCCCAGCTATTGAAAACAAGCTAAACTCTTTTGCATCCACCATCCTTTAGAATTACGAAAAACAAAGATTCGATAAATATAAAACGCCCTTAAAACTGAGTGATAAATAAATCCTTTAAAAGTGTTTTTTATAACACTCATATTTTTTGTTTTTGTGTTTCATAGTGGGTGTCGACTAAACCGACACCCGCCACTCCCCTGTTTCCAACCCATTATTACCAACCAACAGGCTTTTGGAATGTATAGAAAATTCCCTTGGCATCCTCAATGATAGCCTTAAAAGTGTCATTTGTAGCCGCATCTTTGATATCTGCAACAAATTGAGCACTAAGGTCTTCTGTTCTCACAGCAATCACATTGACATACCCTTCGGCCAACGTTTCGTTGAATAGTGCAGCAGAAAAATCAAGACCTGCACTGATGGCAAAGTTTCCATTGATAACAGCAAGGTCTGCACTATCAAGAGTACGGGGGAGCTGAGCCGCTTCCGTAGGCACAATTTTTAAGTTATGAGGATTTTTGTCAATATCTTCTGGGATTGCCTTTGCTTTGTCAGTATCCGCCTTTAAAGTTATGAGCCCTGCCGCCTCCAAAACACGAAGGCCACGAGCCTGATTTGTTTCGTCATTGGGTATGGTTACCGTTGCACCGTCAGCTACCTCTTGTAAACTCTTGGTGGTATTTGACCAAATCCCCATGCCCGCTGTAGGAACTTCCGTTACAGGGCTTAAATCCAGCTTATGCTCTGTAGAAAAGTTTTTCAGATAGATGGAATGCTGAAACAAATTCACATCAATTTCTTTGTTTGCCAAGGCATTGTTTGGCTGAACATAATCACTGAACTCTATGTATTCAAATTTATAACCTTTCGCCTCCAATTGAGGGGCAATCGCAGTTTTCCACATATCTCCGTAAGGGCCCGGACAAAAACCTACTTTAAGAGTTGTAGGAGAGCCATTATCAGCCCCAGCGGGCGCTTCCTCTTTTTGTTTGGCGCAAGCGCTAAGGGATAAAGCCAGCAGTATCGTTAAAACTATTGATATAATTTTTTTTGTCATAATAAACAATCCTTTCTTAATAAATCCTAATCATTGAAATAAAAAAGAAGCCGCTGTTTTTCGGCTTCCAAGAATACATTGCGAGGGATATTTTCACAAATGCGTACAATTTCACGCTTTTTGCATACAACATCGGCTGACACAACAATCCTTGGTCCGCAACATTCGCATACACATATGCATTTTTTCCAATCTTGTAAAATCTGTTTTCATGATTACCTCTCCCCTCAATGTTTTTTAATACAATACCATGGGTATACCCATTTGTCTAATATCCTATAAGTATAATAGGTTATAGACTGAACCTATATGGCTCTATTATTAATATATAGCCTAAATTTAGTGGATTTTCGCTTCATGTTTCGATCAAACTTCATACTGCTTCAATTCATTCTGAATAATCTGTAAATAAAGCTTACCCATTTCACTGAGAAGCATATTTTTTTTCACAATATAGCCGATTTCCATAACACTATTCGGATTGTCATCATCAGCTTCAAAGGGAACTGCTACAAAATCCGCTCCATTCAATTCATCACTAATAATACCGGAACACAAGGTGTATCCATTGAGTCCAATCATCAGATTTAACATGGTGGCACGGTCATTTGCCTTAATGGTTCGGGCATATTCATTGGTACTAAGCAGTTCTTCCGCAAAGAAAAAGGAGCTGTTATCTCCCTGTTCAAAAGAAAGACATGGGTAATTGTCGAGTTGAGAAAGCTGTATTGATTTGCTGTTTGCCAAGGGGTGTCCCCTCCATAAATAAACATAGGCACTGCATTCAATCAGCTTATGAAATTCTAGATTATGAGCTTTCAACAGTTTTAGCATAATTTTACGGTTAAAATCGCACAAATAAAGAATGCCAATTTCACTTTTTAAGGTATCCACATCCTCAATGACCTCCATGGTTCTTGTTTCACGAATGGCAAATTCATATTCTGCCGTATTAAAGCATTTCACCATTTCAATAAAGGCTTGCACAACAAAAGAATAATGCTGGGTTGAAATTCCGAATTTCTTTTTTAAATTTCCTGTTTTCCCGTACTTCTCCAATAGGGTTTCATACTGATTATAGACCTGTCGTGCATACAAAAGAAACTCCACGCCATCATTGGTCAGCGAAACACCCCTTCCGCTGCGATGAAAGATTACAATTCCCAATTCCTTTTCCAATTCTTTTAGGGCATTTGTCAAAGAGGGTTGGGCTATATATAATAGCTCTGCCGCTTTGTTTAGCGAACCCGTTTCCGATATGGTAATGGCATAATGTAGTTGTTGCAGTGTCATAAAATTCCTCCTTTTCAAATGAAGATTAGATTTTTTATATTCTAATGCCTATCTTTTCTTTTTTCAATAAATATTTAAACCTTGATTGTACTCTTTTCTTTCCGTAGAATAAAAAATGCAGAGGAAAAACCTGTTCAAATGTTAACCCTCTGCATGTATATAATTACAAATAAAGATTTTTACTAAAATAACGGTCTCCACGGTCAGGCAATACAACGACAATATTTCCCTGTGCTCCCGTTGCAATCAATTTTAATGCAGCGCTAAGGGCGGCACCTGAGGATGAGCCTGCAAAAATCCCTTCCTTCACTGCTAAAAGCCTTGCTCCAGTGAATGCCTCTTCATCATCAATCTTAATTACCTGATTCACCAATGTCATATCCATAGTTTCCGCAATAAAGTCGTTTCCAATGCCTTCTATATCATAATCCCCATGTTCACCACCACCCATGGTTGAGCCCACAGGGTCAGCGAGAACACCGATTATCTCTTCATCCATCTCTTTCAAATAACGAAGGGCACCTGTATACGTTCCGCCGCTTCCTGCTCCTGCAACAAAGTAATTCACCTCACCATTCAAATCCCGATAGATTTCAGGTCCTGTGGTTTTATAGTGAGCCAAGGGGTTGCTTTGGTTTTTAAACTGTTCTAAGGAAATGGCATTTGGAATAGAGGCACGAACTTCTTCAGCCTTTTTTGCGGCACCCAGCATTCCCTCTTCCCTTGGTGTACTGATAATTTCTGCTCCAAGTGCACGCATAAGGGTTTGCTTCTCCGCAGAAAACTTGGTGGGAACAACAAAAATTACTTTATACCCACTGTTTAATGCCGCAAAAGCAATTCCCAAACCTGTATTTCCCGCTGTTGCCTCAACGATGGTACCCCCTTCTTTTAAAACACCTCGTTCTTGTGCATCTGCCAGCATGTATTTTCCTGTTCTATCCTTCACACTGCCTGAGGGATTATACAGCTCCAATTTGGCAAAAAGCTGCACCCCTTGAGGCAAATCCAGATGATTTAGCTTTACAAGGGGGGTGTTCCCAATTAAATCTTGCATAGATTCATAATAAGCCATAATCATTCCTCACTTTCTGCAATAGCCTGCTCTATATCAAAGAGAAGGTCATCAATTCCCTCAATGCCAATTGACAAACGGATTAAAGCATCGCTGATACCGATTTCTTTCCTTTTTTCCTCAGGAATGGAGGCATGGGTCATGGTGGCAGGGTGGCACACAAGACTTTCCACACCGCCAAGGCTTTCTGCTAGGGCAATCAGTTTTAAAGAAGAGAAAAACTTATTTATATTATATTTTTCCTTTAGTTCAAAGGAAATCATTGCTCCGCCGTTTTTTGCTTGCTTTTGATTGATTTCATACCCTTGGGCATCTGCAAAACCAGGGTAGTATACCTTCTTTACCGCCTCATGCTCTTGCAAATATTTTGCCACGTTTAAAGCGTTATCCACATGACGATCCATACGGACACCCAGTGTCTTTATTCCACGAACCAGCAAAAAGGAATCAAATGGTGCCAGTACACCCCCTGTGGCATTTTGTATAAACCCAAGGCGTTCCGCCAGCTCTTCTATTTTTACAACAACCAACCCTGCGATAAGATCACTATGTCCACCCAGATATTTCGTAGCACTATGTACAACAATGTCCGCTCCAAGCACTAGGGGTCTTTGAAGATAAGGTGTCATAAACGTATTGTCCACAATGGTCAATATCCCATATTCTTTGGCAATCGTCGCAATTCCTGAAATGTCAGTAACTGTTAAAAGAGGATTTGCAGGGCTTTCTATCAGTATCGCCTTTACATCCTGGGTCAGTCTTTCTTTCAGGCCATTTAAATCGGTGGTATCTTCAAAGGAATATGAAATGCCAAAGTTGCAAAATATTTTATCTAAAACACGAAAAGTTCCACCATACACATTCTTTGAGATAATGACACGATCTCCGGATTGAAACAAACTTAAAACTGCTGTAATTGCCGCCATACCCGAAGAAAAAGCAAAACCCCCTACTCCCCCCTCAAGTTCGGCAATCAACGTTTCCACTGCGTGTCGGGTGGGGTTCCCAGTGCGGGCGTATTCCCAACCTTTATGCTGACCTAATCCCTCCTGCTCAAAGGTAGATGTTTGATAGATGGGTACGTTTACTGCCCCTGTAAACTTGTTACCGTAAACACCACCATGGATAAGTGCTGATTCAAATTTCTCGTAATGCGCCATATTCGCGACCTCCTTATTATTAAAAATGTTATTTTTGAAACGCCATATATTTACCTTATTGTGAACTAACCAATAAAATTATTCTGTTTTATATACCATTTTCTCCTCTGACCAATGCTCTAAAACAGAAAGTATCTCCCTTGCATTCACTTTCGCCAATTGCAAATCATGTTCTTGATAATTTCCACATTCATAAGGCTGACTCCCTGGTATCTCTCCTTCAAAATTTGCAATAAATCTAAACCCATCTTTCACCAGCGCAAGAGCATCTTCATGGCTTACCTTATCTCGAAGAAGAAGATAAAATCCTGTTCGGCATCCCATAGGC
>JAEZPX010000027.1 GCA_023413275.1 Bacillota bacterium
AATGTGATAAACCACTTGAAACCAATTTCCCCTGTCAGGTCAGCATAATACCCTAAAGAAATATTTTTCACGTCGGTAATCACCTTTTCCTCAACTGTCTCCTGATAATTTTTATTGGCTTCATCCAGTGCATCAATGAACTGAACATTCAATGTCAAATCCTTTGAATCCAGGGGTTTATAATTCACAACATATCTCTGATATTTCTTTACCCTTTGATTTCTTATGGTAATCTCAATGGCATGCTTGCTTCCGATTTTATCTTGAAGAGCAGCAGACAACTCTACTGGCAGGTTATTTACAGCATAATCGAAATAATAAATTGTTTCGTTGCTCTTTTTTTCAATATCCGCTAAAAAAACATTTGTTGATAATGAAGTGTCATTCTCCAAAAAATTACAACTAATTTGGTATCCTTCCAGTAAACCCGTGTTGTTTTCATCATTGCCATATGCCTCATAGCTATAGTACTCCAGCACCCTTCTATCGGGAAAGTACTTTACTACCGTTTGACTATCACTGAATATAAAATCACCGCTATCATCCCTAGTGCTCCAGTCCACAGAGAAATTTCGGAAAAACCCCTTTAGCGTATTTTCCATATCCACTCGGCTTACCATGCCGTCCTTTTCAAATGCAGGAATCTGGCGTAGTCCGCTATAGCGGTAGGGCAAATCTGCCCACTGGGGTAAAAATAGATTACGCCAAATAACAGATGCCCCTGTTTTCTGACCTGTGGATATATAAGTCATCCCTCCCCCATCATTCACCAGTTTTTCATAAAATGCAGATGCGGATTGGCTTTTGACTGTTGTAAAACATACGCTGTCATTTGTTTTAGAATTTACAAAATAGGCTTTGCTCTCCTCGCCGGGACGTCTAGAAGGGATGATGGTAATATAATCAAAAGAAGTTACCTTATTATTCTTCAACTTCTTATACTGACTTAAATACTCATCCGCCGAAACCATAAAGTCATATTGCATAACGATACAGCGTCCCCCGAGAATTTCCTTCCAGTCGGCAGTCACAAATTCTACTTTATTGTTTCTATCTGATAAAATCTCATTTAATACGCTATTTGCCTCTACCAATAAAGCGCTTGTCCCTTTTTGATCAGGATAATATACAGAAAAAGTGCCCTTTCCTTCCCCCACTGCATAACGGGTTGCCAAAAGAACATTTCCGTCCGCTTCCTTACTAGTACTGGCATTTGCTTTTGTTAACATATTAAAAAAGTTATGACTCGATGTTCCTTCAAGCCATAACTCTCCTGTTTGAAAAACCGCAGCTATGACCAAAGCAACAATGACAAAATTCGTGATTTTGTATAATTTCATTTGATCCCACCGCTTTTTCTATAATTTTTATTTATTCTTTTGCCCTAATCCAGGCAAAGCAATCATATTCTTTAGTTGTTCCTTCACACTTAAGGGCATTCTCTTAATTTCAAAGCTATATGTGGCATTATCATAACACTGGCTGCTCACAGAAAGATCTATATAATTAGTCCCCAGCTTCAACGGAAGAGAGATGCTAAAAATGCCCAAAGAACCCACTTCAAAATTTTCACTGTAATCCTGAAGGGTATTCCCTTCTGCATCCTTTCTGGAAACCATCACAGAAATATCCGCAAAGGGGATGGTCTCACCATAAACAATACGTGTATCCTCAAAAGTGGCATCCTGTTTTTCCTCTTCAAAAATCAGGCCACTGGATATTGCTATGGGCGTAGGATTACATATTTCCTGTGCAAAGGCGCAAACGGGCGAAAAAGATAAGAACAGCATCATGACACATACTGCAATAAACTTACTTTTCTGTTTCATTCCCTACACCTCCATTTCCATTATAAATACATAAATCAATATACATATATAGTATTATACAACGGAAATATTACATTCATGTTACAACGTGCTTACAGTTTTATAACAACTTTTTCCACTGCAAATCAAGCGGTTTTTTTGCAAGAAAAAAAGTTATGCTTCTTTGCACGAAGTCTCCGGTGGGGTTTTGGGAAACCACATTGTCATGGTAGTACCTTTGCCATATTCGCTTTCTGCTGTCAATTTTCCTCCATGGCTTTCCATAATTTCCTTCGCAATGGCCAGTCCAAGTCCTGTTCCTCCCATTGCCCGGCTTCTTGCCTTATCCACACGATAAAAACGTTCAAAAATGCGGGGCAAGTCTTCTCTTGCAATGCCCATCCCTGTATCTTTTACAGAGATTTTATAATAGATATCATCCTCTGTAATATAAATTTTGATGGATGCTTGCTCCAAGCTGTATTTCATGGCATTGGTTACAATATTATTCACAACCTGACCAACACGGTCTCTGTCACCATGAATCACCACATCCTCCTCGTAAGGTTCAAAGGTAAGCTGTTGGTGTTTGCCTTCGGCATGAATCTTATTTTGCTTCACCGTTAAGGATAAAAATTCATTCATTTCAATATTGGTAATATCCAAAAGCACCTGCTTATTATCAAATCTGGAAAGCTGGAGCAAATCACGCACTAAGAACGCCATTCTGTCAGCCTCACTATCAATGATGCCTAAAAACTCCATGGCAATTTCCTTATCATCCATAGCGCCATCCATAAGGGTTTCCGTATAGCTTTTGACTGTTGTAAGGGGTGTTCTTAACTCATGGGATACATTTGCAACAAATTCCTTACGCATATCATCCAGCTTTTTCTGTTCTGTGATATCCTGCAAAACAACAACCAAGCCTTCAATTTGCCCCGCAGCATTATAATATGGCGTAAATGTTGCACTGATAAATTGCTTGCCCACAGGAAAAGTTACTCTCTTGGAGGGTTCCGTTCCTACATCCAAATAGACCCCTGAATTAATATCATAGTTTCGAATAAAGGTGGAAAAATCCATGTCTATTTTATCTACCTCAAGCATTTCTGTTGCGGCAGTATTGGCAAGCATAAACTCTCCATCTTTGTTAAAAGAAATCACGCCATCGCTCATATTATGCAGTAGAATTTCCAAGCGATTTTTTTCCTGATAAATCTCCGACATATTTTTGGTTAACTCAGCAGCCATGTAATTAAAGCTACTGGTCAGCTGCCCGATTTCATCTGAGCTTCTCACCTTAAGGCTTTGTTCAAAATTTCCCTCAGCCATATTTTTGGCACCTCTAGTCAGCGCCAAAATGGGTCCCGTCAAAGTTTGGGCAAATACATACCCCATAATGACTGCCAAAAGAAGAGCAATGGCAACGGCAATAATAATGGTTTTCGTTGTCTGATCAAGGCTTGCTCGCATATCCCCCGCATCCAAACGGGTATAAATAATACAGATAACCTTTCCGTCCTCCCCCAGAATGGGCACCGCGTAGCTCATCCATTCCTTCAAAAGGTTAAACGTGTCCGTGCTTTTCTTCCCTGAGGAAAAGGAAGCCGTTCCGTTCATGGCAGCTATAATGGCCTGATCTGTGTAAACGGGATAGGGTTTTTTTAATACAGTGCTGGCAATAGTATTTCCTTTGGCATCCAGAATGTTACCTTGTATGTCCGCATTGGTCACTGTCTTAAGGAGGGTATCCTGAATATCCTTTAAGTCATTCACTTTAACAACTTGCTCGTCAATCTTTTCAGCACATGACACCAACTGCCATCTGGATTTTTCAATCTCAATATTTCTAAGGCTCAATAAAATATAGGAACCGCTGACAATCATTACAATCAGCACCAACCCAAGATACATAATAATTAATTTCCATTTAATACTTCGCAAAGGCTTCAACCCCGCCTTCCTTAGCAATCAAAATAATAGCCCACACCTCTTTTGGTCAATATATATT
>JAEZPX010000152.1 GCA_023413275.1 Bacillota bacterium
CTCCTTCATGATGCGTATCCAAAACAGATTATTCTGGATGGATAGCCGGATATAATCCTCAGTTGAAAGCATAAATATCACTCCATTTACTTTATATTCGTAGTATAATTATGCCTTCATCAGCAAAAATATTCGGGCTAATCGTTTGTCTGGAGGGGATTCCCTTTCAACATCTAATAAAATTATGAAAATAAAAGTATTTTGAGAGTATCATTATTCTGAAAAACACTACGATAGTGCAGTTGTGGCATTTTGTGTATCCACAATAGAGAAACAAATTATAAAGAGTAAAAAAATTTTCCATCTAAAATGAACCGATTCTATGTCTAAGGCCTCTTATATATGTGTACACAGAAAGGAGATTGCAAATGATAGACAATAGTGCAGAACTTGTTCTGAAACTGCAAAAGGGGGATAAGTCATCGTTTGAGGGTTTATTTGATTTGTATAAAGAAAAAGCAGTAAGAACGGCTTATCTGATGACAAACAACAGGGCTTTGGCAGATGATATTGTACAAGAGGCTTTTATACTATGTTATTTCAAAATTGCAGATTTAAAAGACCCGACGAGTTTTAAAACATGGTTTTTCAGAATGTTAACAAGGCTTGCATGGAAAATGTCTGCGAAAGAGAAAGTATCTATACCGGTTGATAATATATTCGAATTTGCAGAAGCAGAAGATACGCATTTAGTAGAAGGAGAAATTATTGATAAGGAAGAAGCTGAAATTCTTATGAATGCAGTAGAGCATTTAGAGATAAAGAAAAAAATCACAGTACTTCTCTATTATTATAATAATTTCTCAGTATCAGAAATTGCTGAGATCATGGGATGCTTTGAAGGAACAGTAAAATCCAGGCTCCATGCGGCTCGAAAAATTCTTAAAAAAAATATCGAGTGTGACAATACCTATAGAATGGAGGCTAAATGCAGTGAAATCACAGGGAAAATTTGAAGAAAAACTAAGGAATGCAATAAATGTAGAGGCAGATAAAATTAGTCCTTCAGAGGACATGTTTCTGCAAATTAATAGAAAAATAAAAAATAAAAATATGGAGGGTATGAATATGAAATTATTTTCAGTAAAAAAAACCAGAGGGATTTTAGTAGCGTGTATGCTGTTAGCATTTACATCAATCACATGTTTTGCAGCAGCAAAAATTGCCAGCTATACAAGTCATTCTACAAATAACACCTTTGCTGAATTTCCCAGTGAAAATGAAGTGAAAAAAGAAGCTGGATTTGTTCCAAAGTATGTCGATGAGCTCTCAGGCGGATACGCCTTTCAAAATGGTGGTATAGGAGAAACAAAGGCAGAGGCTGAAGATGGAAGTGCAGTAGTGACACTAAAAACCGCTACTTTCTCCTATAAGAATGGAGAGTCCACAGTAAACCTTTTGGTGGAAAATGGTGTTCTGCCGGGAGCAGAAGAGACCGGAGAGATAGTAAAGATTACTGATAATGTTGAGGGAAGATATCACAGTGATATGTATAAAATTGTTCCACCTGATTATGTTATGACTGAACAGGATAAGGCTGATGCTGAAAGTGGAAAATATGTATTCTCTTATGGTTCAGAAGAAATAGAAGTTCTCCATATGCAGCAAATTCAATGGGAAGACAACGGCATGTCTTATGCTTTGATTAATTCAGATGATGGGGTAAATAAAGATGTACTTGTTAAAATGGCTGGGGAAATTGTGAACAAATAAATCTTTTTTGACACTAGAAAGAAAACTTTAGTTCTCTTTAAGGAATAGGAGTTTTCAGTCTCAATAAAATTTAAACTTGAAAATCACTCACTTTTGTGGGTGATTTTTTCATTATGACTCGTCGTAACTGTATCACAGTCTGTAGCAGAGGATACTATAGAAAATGACAATTGTCTTAAAAATATTGAAATATATGGAAATTAAATGGAGGTATATGTATAATTAAGGAAAATAATAAGCTATAGGGAGGTTTTTATTTTGATGAGAAAAATAGTCGCTTTTTTCATGTGTATTGGTTTGCTATTTTCCACATCGGCAACGGTTTTTGCCGATGATACCCATACAGTTAAGAAGTTTGAAAGTTCAGTATTATCGGGTAAGGTTACGAAAATCTCACAAGGTAAAATTAAGCTTTCAAAAATCAGTGATGAGCTTTGGAGTACAAAATTAGATGATAGAAATCAAGACTTTATTATTCTTGATACAACAAAATTTAATGATACAGAATTTAGTGATGGGGATAGTATAACGGCATATTTCTTCACTAACATTATTTTAGATTATAAATCAACAGCAGACATAGGTGACTATGCATTCGAACTTGTGGCTTATAGGAATAATGACCAGCAGATGACTGTTGAAGAAATGGGAAGATTTTTAGTAGAAATGAGGATATTAAAAGGATACGAAGATGGAGAATTACATTTGGAACAAAACATAACAAGGGCAGAATTCACAGCTCTCATGGTGAATGCTTTCCGCTTAGAGGATTATAGATATATATTAAAAAATGAAAATGAATTTAATAGAAAACCATCACCATTTACAGATGTGTCAATAGACCATTGGGCTAAAGATTACATCGCATATGCATACAACAATGGAATGATAAATGGAAAGACGAAAGATACATTTATTCCGGATGGAAGCATAACCATAAAAGATTGTATTGTGGTTTTGCTTAAAGCCAGTGAAAGGTCCGAGGATACACGCCAGCATTTAATAGATACGGCAAAGGCATTAGGTGGATATCCTGATGGATATTTAAAAATTGCTAGGGAAAATGGGCTTATTGCTAATCAATCACCTGAGAAAATAGCTTCGAGAGGTGATGTTGTTAGCATTTTATATAATGCCTTTAATCATGAAACAAATTTTACATATGTGACAGCTGGAAAACCGGTGATATATCTTTATCCCCAAAAAGAAACCAACGTAAATGTGAAACTTTCTTTTGTTGGAGATTTTACTTTCACTTATCCTGAATATAAGGATGGCTGGACTGTAACTGCAAAAACAGATGGCACACTGATTAGTGGAACAAGGACGTACCCTTACCTTTTTTGGGAAGGGAAGGTACTGAACTACTCCCCTTTGTTTAATGAAGGCTTTTTGGTTAGTCGAAAAGAAACGGTTACTTTTCTTGAGGAAAAACTGAAAACACTAGGTCTTAATGACAGAGAGCGGGGGGATTTTATTACATTCTGGGCTCCGCGGCTCATAGAAAATGAATTTAACCTGATTAAATTTGATACAAAAGAATATTCATCAAAAGTCTCTCTTAATATCGATCCCCAGCCTGATAGCGTGATTAGGATATTTATGGTATATAAAGGGGCAAATGGAAACGAGAGCATAAAGGAACAGAAATTAAAAACAGTTGAAAGAAAAGGTTTTGTTGCTGTTGAATGGGGCGGAGCTTTTGAAGATTTAAAATAAAAGAGAAATAAAACAAACGACTTTTGGTTAAATTAGATTGGATTTTTTCAAAGAAGGAGAAATGAAATGAGCGAATTTTTCAATTTGGGGAGCCTTATTCTTGGCGCCATAGCATGGTTAATACCATTGTTTGAGATTAGCCAGCTTCAGAAAGGGCATGAGCCGAAAAATCACATAATTTATAGTTTTACTGCTTGCTCTATTGCGCTGGTCTTTCAATTACTTGAAATCAGGCGCTATGTGATTATTCAAGATATAAGTGGGATTATGGACACAGTTGGTGCAGTCTCTATCGTATCATTTATTCTTGTTGTCATAACCTTTGTACTTAATATTATAGTAAACAACTTAAGGAGTGAAGGAAATAATTAATTAGCATAAATAAATGAGAATATGATTTTAATTGAACAATGTCAAGAGTGAGATTTTGTTGTGTTTCAGAAGCATATTGAAGTTGTACCCGAAAATAGAAATAAAAAAGCTATCATTTGTATTTTATTATGCGTATCCGTATCAACTTTATTGTGAAGAGAATGTTCTTGAAAGTCGCAATGACATAGTCGGAAATTGCAGATTCGCTGACTGTATGTTCATTTTTAACTCAACCTAAGTTGCGAAAGGGAAGGCCTCACCAAGTATTCACATGGGTAATGTGTATAAAGCGAAGACTGACGTAGGGATAAGTATCCAGCGGGCGATTGTCAGCGTCAAAGGTGTGAGCGGCAACAAGGATGTTGGCAGGAGAAGGAATCGCTCCAACAGCAACAATAGAAGGAGAATGACTAAAACTGAATCCATCAAAAGAAAGCTGTACAATATCCCCGGGTTCTACCTGAGAAATATCGGCTGATACCCCCACAGGTCCAAGACCTAGGTTTTTCACTAGAAACCTATAAAGATATTCTACACCTGTCCAAGCAGGTGCGCGATTGTTTAGGCTATAATAATACCAGCCGAAGGTTGGCTTTGGATTCATTACTCCTGAGCCAGTATACAGCACCTGAGAAGTGAAGTTTGTGCAATCTCCACCTAGGAGGTCAAAATTGTAGTAACGTGGATTGCGTCCATAAGCCCATTGGTGGGCGTATGCCACAGCTTTTTCTCTATCATAATTTGTTTTATTCATGGTCGTCACCTCTTTACAATTGTATGCGAATGGTAATGGGAGAATCATTGGTTTAAGCAATAACAGAAAAAGAATAAAGAAAAGAATTGTATAGAGAAAATGACTTTATTTATACAGAGGAAATAGACTGAATAAGTTTTTTTGTATTTTTTTAGAAGTAAGAAATATGAAAAAAATTAGTTTAGTTATAACTTGAATTTTATAATTACCTCACAAACATCGATTTTTGTGTAACTATTACTTATACTTTGATATACACGGATCAATTTATAATATTTGAATGTCTAGATAATTAGGAGTAATGATGAAAATGAGAAAAAAATATTATCTAATATTTATTAGTATACTAATATTAATTTTTTTTGGTATTGTTTATTCAAATGCAACAAGTATAAAGAAGTATCTTAATAACGGAACTAATATTGACACTTATGCAAAGGATTTTATGCCTGCTATTG
>JAEZPX010000159.1 GCA_023413275.1 Bacillota bacterium
GAATTAATCATAACATATTTTTATTGATTTGTCAGTGACTTTTGCACGCAATATAAACGGAGTACAAAGAAAATAAAATGATTCTTCTGCAAAAAAATATGTTTTAACAATTTTCCCATCAAAAACAGACACTTGCCGCCAAGAGAATTTTGAAGTCAACTTTTGCGGTTCGTGTCTGTCATGATTATATGAATTACGTTAGAACTTTATTTCTCCTTCTCTGCTATTCTACGTTCAATTATTTTTTTCTGAATCTCGGCGGGTACTTCCTCGTAGCGTTCAAAATTATGTTTGTAATCGCCACGGCTCTGGGTTAAAGAACGCAAATCCGTAGCATATTTATGCATTTCCGATGCAGGTACCTCTGCCACAATGCACTTCTTACTGCCAACGGAGTCCATGCTGAGGATACGGCCTCTGCGCTTATTGATATCCCCCATTATATCGCCCATATATTTTTCTGGAATAAGCACCTCAACATGCTCAATAGGCTCCAGCAAGGTAGGTTTCGCCTGGGGCACACCCTCCTTAAACGCAACTGAGGTTGCCATCTTAAAGGCCATTTCAGAGGAATCCACAGGGTGATAAGAACCATCTGTCAACGTAGCTTTTAAACCAACAACAGGATATCCCGCCAGAACACCGTTTAAAACACATTCTTGCAAGCCTTTTTCAACAGCAGGGAAATACTGCTTTGGAACCGAGCCACCGAAAATCTTCTCCTCAAATACATAAGGCAGAGACATATCACCACTGGGCTCAAATTCCATAACAATATCACCAAATTGTCCGTGACCACCAGATTGTTTTTTATAACGCCCTCTGACAGATGATTTACCTTTAATGGTTTCTCTGTAAGGAATAATGGGATCAATCATTTCAACTTCAATTTTATACTTTGTTTTTAGTTTATTCACCATAACATCCAGTTGTTGTTCACCGATGCCTGAAATAATCGTTTGCTTTGTTTCTTTGTTTACTTCCATTTTGATTGTAGGGTCTTCTTCTCTGATTTTAGACAATGCGGCGGAAAGTTTATCCTCATCGCCCTTACCCTTTGGCTGAATTGCCATGGATAAAACTGAGCTGGGCAAAGGCAGCTTTGGAATAACAATGGGATGGTCTTTTGTTGCCAAAGTATCTTGGGTTGAAGTATTGGAAAGCTTCGCTAATGCACCAATATCTCCTGTATGTAATTCAGTTACTTCAATTTGCTCTTTCCCTCGAACAATATAAAGATGACCCACTTTTTCTGTTGTGTCTTTTTCAACATTATAAATGCTCATGGTGTTATCCAGCTTCCCTGTCATAACCCGGAATAAATTCAGACGCCCGATATAAGGGTCTGAAATGGTTTTAAACACAAAGGCGGAAAAGTTTTTGTCCTCAGTATTGCACAGTACCGTATCTGTACCATCAATAAAGGCATGGAAACTCTTCTTTGATTCCATTGCCGGAGGTGTAAATCTTACAAGGGTATTCATCAATAATTTCACTCCATAGCCCAATGTTGCAGAGCCGCACATTACAGGGGCGATACTGCGGTTTTCAATGCCCAATAACAAACCATCATAAATTTCTTCTTCTGTCAGTTCTATATCATTAAAGAACTTCTCCATTAATTCCTCACTGCTTTCAGCAGCAACTTCCACCAACATAGAACGGAGAACCTCTACTTCGTCAATTTTATCTTCCGGCACTTCACAAGCCTGCAATTTGCCGTTTACTTTTTTTCTTGCATCTCTTTTAATCAAATTTATAAAGCCAATAAATTTACCATCTTCATCATTAAAAGGAATTTGCAACGGCGCAACCGCTTTTCCAAAATTACTTCTTAGATCAGCCAAAGTCTTTTCAAAATCAGCATTTTCATCATCCATTTGATTCACAAAGAAAAACCTAGGAAGATGCATCTCTTCAATAGATTCCCACGCTTTTTCTGTGCCAACTTCTACACCTGATTTTGCTGAAACCAAAATCAAAGCTGTATCTGCTACGCTCATTGCCATTTTTGCTTCCGAAATAAAGTCAAAATAACCTGGTGTATCTAGGAAGTTGATTTTCGTATCCTGCCACTCAACGGGTAGTACAGATGTATTGATTGATACCTTACGACGAATTTCTTCTGCTTCATAGTCACCAACGGTATTGCCCTCATCAATCTTTCCAAAACGCTTTGTTGCGCCGGAATAGAAGAGAGCTGCTTCGGCATATGTTGTCTTACCGGAACCGCTGTGACCCAATAGAACTACGTTTCTAACTTTGTCTGCAGTGTAATTTTTCATAATACCAACCTCCTAATTCAATTTTAATGGCAAAATCCACATTGCATAATTTTGTATACATAATATCGTTTTTAAACAATATATACATATAATAGTTTTCTTCACTTGTACCGATTTCCCTCTAAATTAAATAACAAAAAAATATATTTGTCACTTTATACCAAATGTAGCAGCATAAATCAGTAATTAATTGATATGCAAATTGTCGTAAATAGTAAAATTGTGTAAATAAATATCGTTTTCTTTTTTATTTTGAAATTAGAGTGAGATATTCATTATTTAAGATTTTTTCAAGACATTTTTTCAAAAATTTCCTTATGAAATCATAGTGATTATTTGAAATAGACATGGTAAAAGTACCACGTTGCATCTTTCTCGATTTACTTTTTGTCAATTTATAAATGATAAAATCATCATATTCTTTGTATCTGAACCAGCGATTTTATTGACAAAGGTAAACAGTTGCTTATCCATCAAAAGTGAACAATAAAAAATAGACGGCCTAAATTCACCGTCTATTTTTTATATTGCGCTATTTTATTCTTCTTCCTCCATGTGATGCAGTTCATCAACGTCATCCACAGGTGGCTTCAAGCCCTCAATTTTTACCCCATTTTTTTCTGCATAATCCCACAAAGCCGCATGAAGCGCTTCCTCTGCAAGACAGGAACAGTGTACTTTTACAGGGGGCAATCCATCCAATGCCTCCATAACCGCCTTGTTTGTTACTTCTAACGCTTCCTGAAGTGTTTTGCCCTTTATCAACTCTGTTGCCATGGAACTGGTTGCCACAGCAGCACCGCAGCCAAAGGTTTTAAATTTTGCATCTTCAATTCGTCCATCTTCTATTTTTAAATAAACCTTCATAA
>JAEZPX010000174.1 GCA_023413275.1 Bacillota bacterium
AGCATACAATTCCTTTAAACCAAAGGGTTTTGTAATGTAATCATCCGCACCAAGTTCTAAACCCTGTACCACATCTTCTTCCTCTACCTTGGCTGTGAGCATAATAATGGGTACACGTGACCTTTTACGAATCTGGGCACATACTTCTTCCCCAGTGATACCCGGCATCATTAAATCTAGTATTACCAGGGTTATATTTTGATGGTTGAATATTTCTAAAGCCTCCTCTCCATTGTCGGAAGAAAAAACCTTAAAGCCTTTGCTTGTCATTAAAGCGGATACAACGTCCAAAATTTTTGGTTCATCATCTACAACCAGTATACTTTTACTCTCCATACGCAACCCCCTCATATCCTATATAAAAACACAAAGGGGGGCGCTTATCAGCGCATCTCCCCTTGTAATCAGCCAATCACATCATATCCCTGATCGTCAATTTCTGCTTTAATTGCATCCAGCGTACTTTGCTGTGGATTATATTTTACCGAAACCGTTTTGCCTTTCAAATCTACAGAAACGTTCTCTATCCCCGGTAATGCCCCAACGGCTGTTTGAACAGCTTTCACACAGTGCTCACAAGACATACCTTCTACTTTCAATATTGTTTCTTCCATTTGTATTTCCTCCCATTAATCATTATTTTATATTCAGCGTCCTGTTTAGGGCGTTCTTCTGACATTTTCATATAACTTAATAATCACTCTAAATCAAAGGGCTTCAAGAATTTATAAACATCTTGGGCTTTTCCATTCATTTCAACATTAACCGTCGTGTAAACCCAGCCTTCTACTTTTTCAGGGTCAACACCGGCAGCAATCAGAGGTTCCGGATTCAGCACAAACACAATATCTTTATCCTGTTTTTCTTTCGTAACACTGTTTACCTGCATATCCTTTGCCCATTCAAACATATTTCCATTACCAAGACTCACATTGTAATGATCCAGCGCCATATGATAACCCAATGTTTTTCTATCATTATCTACAGTTTGCTCATATCCCGCCAATGGAGTGGAAGCACCCTCATAGGTAAGTTTGTCATTGCCAAGTTTTGCCCCCACTATAAGCATTCCTTCGGAAACATTATAATATTCCGGTAGTTTTGACACATCTAAACCTGCCTGAATAAAAGGATCTTCATCTATTTCTAACATAATATCATAAAGAGGGCTTTTACTGTAATCACCACTCCAGATAAATCTTACAGAACCATCAGGCGCTTCCAGAGACCAGCCTGCATTTTTCTCGTCAACCCTCACTCTATCGTTGGATGCGGTGAGTACTTTTTCAAAAGAAGCGGCAGAGCCCGTTCCAACAACATCCACGCTCCCACCTGCTGCTCTAAGAAAAACAAATATAATTGCCACAAGGATAGCTACACCGATTAAAATTCCCCATATAAGCTTTGAATTCTTTTTCATGCTGATACCCCCTCTTCTTTTCTGACAGTTGCTTTAAATCTCTTAAGCCTTAGTGCATTGGTAAGCACAGAGACAGAGCTTAGACTCATCGCCGCCGCCGCAAATATTGGGTTCAGCAGTGGCCCCCCAAATAGATAAAGAACACCTGCCGCAATGGGTATACCGATTACGTTATAACCAAATGCCCAGAATAAATTTTGTTTTATATTTCGGATGGTTTTTTTACTTAACAGAATTGCGGTGGGAACATCCATCAAATCTGAGCGCATCAGGACAATATCTGCCGATTCCATAGCAACATCTGTACCTGAACCAATGGCAATCCCAATGTCAGCTTGCGCCAACGCCGGTGCATCATTGATACCATCACCAACCATAGCAACCTTACGGCCTTGGGCTTGAAGCTTCTTCACTTCGTTGGATTTATCCTGAGGGAGCACCTCAGCCAAAACCTGGTCAATACCAACTTGACGAGCGATTGCAGATGCAGTTTTCTTGTTATCTCCTGTAATCATTGCAACCTCTATTCCCATGTTGTGCAACTCTCGTATGGCATCACGACTGCTTTGCTTCACAACATCGGCAACTGCCACAATGCCGGAAAGCTTGCCATTCAAAGCCACATACATGGGTGTCTTTCCTTCTTCCGCCAGCTTATCACTTGCCGCTTCCAAAGCACTTAGAGAAATATTTCTCTCCTCCATCAGCTTGCGATTTCCTGCCAGTACAGTTTGCCCATTCATTTGAGCCTCAATGCCCCTGCCTGTGAGTGATTCGAAATGTTCCATCGGAAGCATTTGCAATTTCATTTCTTCAGCCCCACGAACAATTGCCTGCCCCAATGGATGTTCAGAACCTTTTTCTGCTGAAGCAGTAATTTGTAATAGTTGGTTCTTTTCCACACCTTCTATTGTAAGCACATCCGTCACAGTAGGCTTGCCTTCAGTAATCGTTCCCGTTTTATCAAAAATAATGGTATCAATCTTATGGGCTGTTTCAAGGGCTTCGCCACCTTTAATTAAGATGCCGTTTTCTGCACCTTTGCCCGTGCCAACCATAATCGCCGTTGGGGTTGCCAAGCCTAAAGCACAAGGGCAGGCAATTACGAGAACCGCAGTAAAAATGGTGAGGGAAAGTTCAATATTGCCAGTGCCGATGTACCACGCGATTCCAGCCAGAACCGCTATGACACATACTACAGGTACAAAATATCCTGATACAATGTCCGCCATTTGAGCAATGGGCGCCTTGGAGCCCTGTGCATCCTCAACCAGCTTAATAATCTGAGCCAAAGCTGTGTCACTGCCAATCTTCTCCGCTCGAAAACGAATGGTGCCCGTGGTGTTTAAGGAGGCTGTATAAACAGGGTCACCCGCCTTTTTATTCACTGGCATGCTTTCACCAGTAAGCATAGACTCGTCAATGGCAGTATGCCCTTCAATCACCGAACCATCAACTGGAATTTTTCCACCGGGTTTTACAACAATAATATCGCCGATTTCTACCTCGTCAATGGGTATTTCCTTTTCTTTACCATCTTCTATTATTATGGCAGTTTTCGGTGCAAGCCCCATGAGCTTTTTAATTGCCTCACCAGTACGTCCTTTTGAAATCGCTTCAAGAGTCTTACCCAGGAGAATTAAAGTGATGATTACCCCTGCCGATTCATAATAAAGATGATCCACTGCCACAAAATTACCATTGGCAATTAACCAAGTGTTATAAATGCTGTATAGCACAGCGGCTGTGGTACCTATGGCAATCAAAGAATCCATATTGGGACTACGTTGCCATAAAGATTTATAGCCTATCGTATAGAATTTATAGCCTACACCGATTACAGGTGCTACCAGCAATAACTCTACCAATGCATAAAGCAACGGAAATCCCATAGGGTCCAGCCCTCCGGGGAAAGGCAGCCGAACAATTTTAATCATAGGCGCCATAGCAATGTATAAAAGAGGTATGGAAAACAATGCAGAGACAACAAGCTTGGTCTGAAGAATTTTGATTTCTTTTTCTTTTCGTTGTTTGTCCTGATCTACGGCATCCTCTTTATTTATTTCTAAGGCTTCGTATCCTGCTTTTTCAATTGCCTCACGAATGGCAGACAAACGCACCGTTTGGGGCTCATACACCACTGTTGCTTTTTCCGAAGCAAAATTAACAGAAGCACTTGTCACACCATCCAGCTTCTTCATCGCCTTCTCCACCCTCTGGGCACAAACGGCACAGGTCATTCCACCAATGGGTATTGTTACGCTACTGTTAGCCTTTTCTTCCACCTCATACCCAATCTTTTTCACAGCCTCTTTAATTGCAGTAAGCGAAAGGGCATTATCATCATATTCCACAAATAGCTTTTCACTCGCAAGGTTTACAGAAGCCTCCTCTATTCCAGATAATTTTCGCACCGTTTTTTCAATTCTTTGGGCACAAGCGGCACAGGTCATTCCCCTGATGTTCAATACTTGATTGCTCATATTAACTCCTTTCCAAATGGAATCGTTCCCCATGAATAATTGAACCCTTCCATTTTACAATAATCTTCTCAAAATATTTAAATCTTAAAAGTGTTTTTCACCAATTTTTCAGAGTTTCTTCTCAATTCAATAAATTACCAATCCATTTATGTTGCCCATATGTCATGGCTCCATGCGAAAACCTTATTTCTCTTACTTAGGTTATCCTTGACCAAGAATTATTCTGATGATATTATTATGACAGTTAATACAGATTTATCAAGTACGCACTTAATTGTGATATACTACCCAAAAAGATAGTATTGGAGGGAATCAAATGAAATGTAATGCTACGCAAATCAACTGTCCTGTGGGAACAACGATAGACATCATCGGTGGAAAATATAAATCACTTATTTTGTGGCATCTAATAGACTCTACGTTAAGATTCGGAGAACTTAGCAGATTAATTCCCCAGGCAACCCCTAAAATGCTTACCCAACAATTGCGGGAATTGGAAGAAGCCAAACTTATTGTGCGCAAAGTGTACCCCGTGGTGCCCCCAAGGGTGGATTACAGTCTGACGGAGTTAGGAATCAGCATGCGGCCCATTTTGGAGGCTATGTATAGCTGGGGAGAAGATTATTTGAGAAAAAGTGGCCAAGAAATCAATTGCTCTATGAGGATGCATCTGTCAACAAATGATTAATACGAGCCTTTCCAATTTGCAAAAATCCCTTTAGATTCTTTGAGAAAGCCATATGAGATCGTGATAGAATCTTCTGTCACGGTCTTATTTTCATCGAAAATGGGCCATGGATTACAACCGCCGGCTTCAACTTCTACCCGATCCATGGAAAATTGGTTTCCACAATTCTGACAGACAAGTAAATCTCCCTGCTGTTTATAATATCCTTTCCCTGAATCATAACAAACCTGGCAGGTATTAAATGCCGTTCGAATGGAACCATCTGATGCTTTCACAGCCACCACCTCTAAGGTTGTTCCCTCTACGTCAACTGGATAGAATTTTGCTGTCTCGGTTATTTCACTAATTGGTATTACAATGTCCTGATCCGCTGGAATAGCGGCAGAACTATCTTCCACCGTAGATTCCGGCTCTTCAACGGTCTCCTTACTTCCGCAAGCAGACACAAATGCAGCAACAACCAGTAGCATGATAAACATTGATGCCACCTTAAAGGAAAACTTACTTTTGGGTTCTAATTTTTCCTTTTTTTTATTGTTGGTTTTGTTTTTATTTCTTTTCATAATCGTTTCCTCCTGAAAGTGTGTAAAAGTCTATTTAGTCTTTGTTACTTCTGTCTTTTCCTTTGTCTGATAATAAACAAATTGCGATGACTATTCCTACAATAGGAACAATACAATGCCAATGGCTGATTAAAAATTCCATATATCATAACTCCTTCAAAGTTTTACATTAAGAGTAATTTATATCTTAAATAAATATGACCATCGCTATGGGATAGTCTGTGGTTTTATCTTACGAAAGAACTTAAAAAAATCTTTTTTCTCGAAAAAACTATTATCTACTCAAATTACCTTCAATTACAATGCACGTCAATGACAGCTGGGTGCACCTCCCTTTCCCGCAAACGTCTGAGGCGGCCAAATCATAGGCTGAAAACCCCTTACTTCTTTCTGAATGGCATCGATGTCTATGTTTGAAATATCCTCCACCACTTTTACATAGCCAAAAAAGCTGCTATCTCCATTGGAAAAGGCAAAGTCGTCCGTAGGATACACTAGGAGAGGGTTTTCAGAAGTATCTAAAGGAATTTGAGCCGAATAATAGGGAATCAGCAACATAGTGTTACTTTCCTTGGACGATGAATTTAGAATGGTCCATTCTGTCTCCATATCTTTTTGTAAAACAATTACCCCTGGTTTGAACCCATCATCAGTCAGTTCAACGGTCACTTGTTGAATGTTATCTTTCTTTTCTCCAAGCCCAATCTCCTCCGTGGGTATTATATAATCTGCTGGAACTGGCCCATTAGAAATGTCACTCTGTTTCAAAGAGTTATCCCCTTTCGAAATAGTGGAGTCCTCTTCCACAACAAGGATTGAACTTCTTATCATTCCCATCCAGCAGCTGTAAGGAAAGCTCCCTGCTTTGGTTGGTGTAAATTCAATGATATTTTCGCCAGTCTTAAATTGATATTCCATGTTGTACTCCGGAATAAAAATTCGATTGTTACAACCATTGATACTACCTTCAGGCGCATCAATAATCCATTTTACAGGCATCCCCTTCTCTACCGTAATGGATGGATAACTACCTGATGCAAGGGTACTATTCACAATCTGGACACCGTTTTCAACTTTTACATGACTTTTGTCTGCATCAGCTTTAGAAGATAGACCGCCGGAAAATACATGAGGAAATCCCCAACCCGACAAGCTCCATCCCTGAGAAAACATAGACATCCCCAGAACAACAACCAATACTGCCCCCACTGTCAAAATTTTGTTCGTAAACCTTTTCCCTAAATATGAACTCAGTGCACCTAGTCCAAACATCAATGGCACCGTTCCCAAACTAAACAGAAACATAGAAAATGCACCGGAAATGGGGCTTCCTGTAGACAAAGCATATATTTGCATTGCCTGCAAGGGGCCGCAAGGCATAAGCCCATTTAACAGACCCACATACAACGGACCCTTTCCGACTTTTTGACTTTCTATGGAATCGGCAAATAGAAAAGGAATCCGGGGTTGAAACCGTCGCAACCAAGGAAAGATTCCCAACATATTTAGTCCCATAATTATCATAAAAATGCCCGCAATGAATTTAATTATCCCCTGCATAGTATTTGAAAACGTGATCAAGGAGCCTACTCCGCCTACAACAAAACCAACGGCAGTATATGAAATCACCCGTCCCAAATTATACAAAAGGCTTGGTCTAATCGCAGCAAGGGCATCATTTTTCCCATTCCCTGTCTTTTCAATTTGAACACATTGAGATAAGTTAACACCTCCACACATTGCCACACAATGCACAGACGTCATAAGTCCAATTATAAACAACATGCCATGCCCCATGCTGACATCTGCCAACTGGCTTGGTGTAAATAGATTTAGAATACCAAATTGCTGCATTAAGTAATATAACGAGGGAATAATAACCAAGACTCCAACCAATTGTTTCTTACGAAATATTTCTGTATCTTTGTTTGGCAACACAGTATAATCCAATCTTTGAATCAACATGGTAATATCCTCAAGGGATATTTCGTTCTCGTAAAAAGAGATATCTGCAAAACCATTTACATAGCTAACCTGAGCAGATTTTATTCCCGCTGTATTACGAAGTGTTTTTTCGATCTTATTTTGGCAGCTCACACAAGTCATCCCACCAATGATAAGCCGCCTTTCCTTTATAGAGGATTCCATAAAAGACCTCCTAATTTTACTCATTATTTGTTTTCCATCACTTATGGCCTACGTTGCTTCCCTTTCTGTCGATTTAGGCTGCAGCAATCTGGCGTACGGTTTCCGAAAACCTCTTGATTTGATTTTTCCATTTGTGTAATGTATCTTTTCAGTACTTCCTTCAGATAGCCCCATATTTTCATTTAACGTCCCTCCTACTTTTTTTATTTTCATTGTAATAAATGAATTTGTAAAAATTATGTGTTTGGATAATTTTTTTCAATTATAATCAAATCAAAAATTTGATGCCTACTCAATTCATCATTTTTTCTAATAGTCACTTGTAATAAAAAATAACCTTTCCATTTGAAAAGGTTGTTTTTCAAAGTTATTATTGCTGTTCTGAATTCAAAAACATCCAAGGCTAAAAGATTCAATTCCAAGAATCTTCAATTATAGTCTCTAAATAGTTCTTGATTAACACAATCTATCTCTGGTTCCTTTTGCGCTCGAGGAAAAAATTTATAAACTGCGATTTAGACAAATGTTTTAGTGTCGCTTTTTTGTTTCCTTATAGTTGATTTTTTCAACTTAAATCAACCAATGCTCCATTGCGGTTGATTTTGTCAACTGATATAATAGTAATTGAGGTGATAACATGAGAGACATTAATATTGCTAGAGCAATTATAAACAAGCGTAGAGAAAAGGGACTAACGCAAGATGACCTTGCGAGCTACATCGGCGTTTCTAAGGCATCTGTTTCAAAATGGGAAACAGGGCAAAGCTTTCCCGATATTACTTTACTTCCGCAGCTTGCAGCTTTTTTCAATATCAGCTTGGATGAGTTAATGGGCTATGAACCACAAATGAGCAAAAAGGATATTCGTAAATTGTATCTGCACCTATCCTCCGATTTTACAGTCAAGCCATTTGATGAAGTGCTGGGGCATTGCCGTGAAATTGCTAGAAAGTATTTTTCCTGCTTCCCGTTACTCTTTCAAATTGGTGCACTGCTCGTTAACAACAGCATGGAATCAGGTGACATGGATAGAACCTTTGCAGTCATTGCGGAGGCTAAAGAGCTGTTCATCAGAGTGAAAAAAGAAAGTGAAGATGCTGAGCTTTGCCAGCTTGCACTGAACATGGAGGCATTCTGCGCCTTAACACTGGGCAATGCAGAAGAGGTGATAGGGCTACTTGAGAAAACAAGCAACAAGATAATTTGCACAGAAACGCTACTTGCACCAGCTTATCAAATGATCGGCAAGAAAAGAGAAGCAAAATCGGTATTGCAGGTCGGTATCTATCAACACATGGTTTCACTTTTTGGCGACCTCACCGACTATCTCCCGCTTTGTGCCGATGCACCGGAACAGTTTGAGGAAACATACAGACGGACGCTTGCTATTGCTGAGACTTTTGACTTAAAAAATCTTCACCCTGCAATGCTCCTAAAGCTCCACATCATTGCTGCACAAGGATATACAACGTATGGAAATACAAGCAAATCCCTTGAAATTCTTGAAGAATATGTGGAGCTTGTTACAGGTGATATTTATCCTCTAAAGTTAAAAGGAGACGATTACTTCAATTTGCTTGATGAGTGGATTGATGAGTTTGATTTAGGGTCTGCCCTTCCCCGAGATGAAAAGATTGTGCGCCAAAGTATGTTCGATAGTGTCGTCAATAACCCTGTGTTTACCCCCCTTACTGATGAGCGCCGTTTTCAGAGAATTGAGGAGAAGCTTAAAAACAAACTGTTTGGAGGCTTGATATGAGAGCAGTATTGATTGAAAATTTGTCAAAAACTTATACAGGAGGTAACAAGGCAGTCGATGATATCAGCTTCAGCTTGGAGCAAGGTGAGGTATTTGGGTTCTTGGGCCCTAACGGAGCAGGAAAAACCACCACTATCAAATTGCTTTGTGGAATGCTTACGCCCTCAAAGGGCAGCTGCCGAGTGTTTGACCTTGACCCTGCCCAAAATCCGGAAAAGCTACATCAATTGTCAGGCGTAATTACAGAACATGCACAAATGTATGACCATTTAACGGGTTTTGAAAATCTCATTTTTTACGGAACACTTTTCGGTATGAATCTGTCTGATTGTGAAAAGAGAGCAGCGACTCTTTTGGAACGTCTAGATTTAATAGATGCAGGGCAGCGCAAGCTGTCCGCCTATTCCACCGGTATGCGCCAGCGTCTTTCCCTTGCCAGAGCTATGATACACAGTCCTAAAATTCTGTTTTTGGATGAACCAACCTCAGGGCTTGATCCTGAAAGTGCGCAAAACGTAAACGCTCTCATTCAGGAACTTGCCGCAAGGGGAACAACCATTTTCTTATGCACCCATCAGCTGCGCTATGCCCAGGAAATCTGCACCACATATGGGCTGATCAATAAGGGCAGTTTATTGGCAACAGGGAATATCGAGGAGCTTCGCACCATGGTTTCCTCTAAAGTTAAGGTACGGTTGAAAGCAAGCCCCATGCCCAATGGTATAGCGTATCAGAAAACCGGAGAACAAACCTATGACATTACCGTAGGCTCGGAGGACGAAATTCCCCTTATTGTCAGAAGAATTGTTGAGGCAGGCGGCAATGTATATCATGTCTCGGCAGAGCGGATGTCGTTAGAGGAAATTTATTTTTCACTGATAGATATGAATAATGCAAAAATGGAGCGTGGAAATTTATGAATACAAAACAACTTGCCCTTATTAAAAAAGATATTCGTGGCATTACATCAAATAAGCAGGTGTTCATGGTTATGCTAATTGTGCCACTTGCGCTTACCATTGTACTTCCGTCTATTTTAGTCTTTGTCACTGCACTGGTTCCAGAGGCTACTTCGGATTTTCAAGCTTTACTGAACATGCTGCTAATTACTGAGCAAAGGGGCAATCAAGAACAATTGATATTAAGGCTTGTGCTAAACAAAATCATGCCGGCTTTTTTTCTGATGATTCCCATTATGGCGTCGTCTGTTATGGCAGCTAGCTCCTTTGTGGGAGAAAAAGAGAAGCACACGCTGGAAACCTTGCTTTATTCCCCGCTCTCATTAAAGCAATTGTTTCAGTCAAAAATATTGGCAGGCTTTTCGGTAGGTATGATGGTTTCGTTAATTTCGTTTTTCGCAATGATGTTAGTAGTGGAAATAGAGATGCTCTTTTTAACAGGTGCTGCAATTATGCCTGATATTAGTTGGCTTATTGTTATGCTACTTATCGCACCGGCTATCTCCCTTGTTGCTATCGGCATAACAGTGCGCGGTTCTGCAAAGGCACAAAACATAGAAGAAGCACAGCAACGCGCCGTATTTTTGATTTTTCCTATCATTGCACTTGTCATAGGCCAATTCACAGGGGTTATTATGGTAAGCTCATGGCTTCTTTTGGGGATGGGTATCGTTTTAGCCCTGCTCGCTGCACGACTGATGAAGGGTGCTGTAGGAAAATTCACCTATGAAAAGCTTTTAAGATAATGAAGGCATGATTAACATACAATTAAATTCATTTTACGGGTTAAGAGAATTGCATGAAAATTGAAAAAAGAAATACACTAGATTAATTTAACTTATCTCAAAATTGAGCCGCTATTTTGTAAATGATATGCGCTCCTAAAGGTTGACCTTTGAAATAACCAAAGTCAACTTTTGGGGGCAGCATATCAAATTTTGTTAATGGCTATCTATTTACCTTTACGCCCAAAATAGTCCAGAATATCTTTACATAGGCCATTGTTTATTTTACGCTATCTTTTTCTTTGCTAAAATATTTATATTTAAGCTTTCATACAAGACAGCACCATATCGAGTATTCTACGTTTCATTTCTGTACATATATAACGGCTCTAAACACTCGCATTAATTTCCAAAACAAACAAAGAAGAATCTCAAAATAGTAATCGTGCTCTATAAAAGAGAAATAAACAATGTTATTCTCGTAGCCATCTGAAACAAATTCTTCATACGCACAATAATCAAGCACCCTATCCGTAACAGATTTATAAAATTGAACATTCATCTTCCTTTGTATCATTTCTAAAATATCTAAAAATTCTAAAATCGGTTTCTGAAATCTCGTGGTATAAAAGATTCCTCTTTTGTATGTAGATTTGATATGCTACATAACTTGAATAAGCATTAATGACTTCTCTTATGGCATTAGACTTGTAAGTACCAAAGACTATTTTTAGTACAAGCTGATACAGCTCGACTATTGGTGCAGTTTTTCCGCGGTGAGATGGAGTATTGAAATGAAATTAACCTATTTTACTGTCAAAGTGGCCAAAAAATCGGAATAAATATCATTGAAACAGCAGTGACCACTAGTGTCATTCCCAGACCCGGCTTGAAGAAATCCATAAATCCTAGGTTACCAGGGCGGACTACTAATGTATTCGTTCCTGAGCCTACTGGTGTTAAAAACGGAGACGATGCAGCTACACAAATAGCTACTGCAATCGCAGTAGGATTGATTCCTAAATTAATTGCTATAGGAATAAACAAAGGTGTTACCAAAAGCGCCGTTGAGGTATTCATCATAATGTTTGTTAAGAAAACTGTTAAGATAAAGATAACAAAGAGAACAACCATTTTGCTCGGGCTATCACCTAAAAGAGCCACTGCGCCATTACTTATCATTTTGCCAGCACCGCTGATATCCATTGCTTTTGATACACCGCTCATGCCCCCTACAATAAATATAGTTGACCAATCAATTGCTTTATAGGCTTCCTGCTCTTTGATACACCCTGTTAAAATCATAATAAGCGCACCTACAGTTGCTACTAAGTACATAGGGAATTTAGGGCTATTTAATGCCATTGCAACTAGCACCACAGCCAATATAACTAAGCATAAAGCTGCTTTTGGAGTGCTAAATTCTTTTTCTTTTTCATCTTCTGTTTGCCCAGTGAACTCAATTAAATATGACTTATCAGATTTATCACCCTGAGTCATAAATTTTTTTCCGATAGTTAAGAAGTATAGAATACCAAAGATGCAAATAGGAATACCCACTTTTCCTAATTCTAAGAACGAAAGAGGTGTTGCACCTAATTCTTCTAACTGACCATTTACAACAACATTGCTGGCTGCACCAACAAGGGTTAAGTTACAACCAAAGCTTGCTGCAAATGCCAAAGGAATCAATTGACGTGACACAGAGATATTAGCTTTCATACAAATTCCAATCACGATAGGAAGCAACATGGCAACTACGGCAACTCCGCTGCAAAT
>JAEZPX010000189.1 GCA_023413275.1 Bacillota bacterium
CATATATACCATATTATTACTAATATAAATATATCCAACAATAACCATCAGGAATAAAAAAACAAAACAGTCAACAATATTATTTAAAGATAATCCCAAACACGACAACAAGTAAATTGATATATAGTTAAAATAGTAATTACTGGTTTCGTTTACAACGGTAATAACCTTATATATTTTTCTTCCAACTGTAGATTTTATTTTGCCTTTCATGTAAAAAAATGAAATAGCCGAAAGAATTATCATAGCTATAATTGCATAATCATTCACCTCGTCAAATAATTTAATGTCTTTAATCCTATCCACAACATTTATAAATCTTCCTTTTTCAGTTGTACGTTCCAGAATATTTTTCCCAATTAGTAGTAAATATAACGGTATGTAAGACGAAACAAACAATAACAGTTTATTTTTCATAAACATCACCACCTATTCATACTTTTCAATTGCTTTTGCTACCATTCTTCTATCAGTCAAGTCACTTGTTACATAATGCTCTAACAATAAATTCAAAATTTCTCCGGTATGTTCTTTATTATAAACAATTTTCCCATCTGTACCCAATTGTAAATTCAACTTATGATTTAATAGTATTTCAGGCAATTTATTTTTATTATTCTCTAAATTCTTAAACCCCTCTGCCAAAATTGCTTTTGTCAAACGTACAACATGCCTTCCATTCTCCTTACAATCAGTAATGAACTTTTCTGGGTTTTCAAATACATCACAGTCAACAATCTGATCTTCATTAGAATCCACAATTCTCTGGTAAACATCCTTAAAATCTAACATAGTATTAAAATGATCTCTATTCACAATGTAGAAAAATTCACCTATGCACAAAGCATCTACATTAGAACCAATAATCAACAAATCTTTCTCAAATGCTTTTGCTTCTTTTCCATTAAAAGTGTAGCTACGTGTATTTTTGAACTTTGCTGGTGATTTATAGTGTTGTTTATAAAAAATAATGGGTTCTCTGTCATCCACAGTACTACTAACTTTTAAGACAAGAAAATTAAACTTACCGAAATCGGTTCCTTCACCAATTGTATTCTCGTCAGTTATATTAAGTGTAATTTTATTAATAATTTGCTCATGATTATGTACTTTTTGTTTTCAATCACCTGAACTACATCATCCACAGAAACTTCCAAGTCATATTTATCAAACTCTTTGCGTTCAAGATGCTCTTTCATATTATGAACGGTCTCAACAACCATTTCTTCAATGTCTTTTTCTCTACAGACAAACATTAATGTTTTATATTTGTTCAATTTGCTCGTTGTTTTTTGAATAAACATAATGTCAATCTGGACAGTTTCAATATTTTCTGCATAATAATTAATTTGGTTTATCACATCCTCTTTGCTAATTTCCTCAATATTCATTCTTTACCTCCTAATCTATTATACAATTAGCAACCATCATCCCAATATTTTACATCAATTTAGAAAATAATCCTAGCTTTTGCTAGAAATTTTCAAAAATCCAGAATATATATCCTTACAATCTTGGCAAAAACCCGGGAATAAGAACATTTTTTATTCTCGGCTTATTAAACACTGGCTAATTAGCCTTGATTCTCTATTGCAAATTTAAAATGCCATTTAAATATTCTTTCTCTGCCTATAAACGTTCCTTCGAGTGACTCCTTCTGGGTGGTTCTTTATGAACATAGGCTCCGTCCACAAACAAGACATATGATCCTCTTGGCGGAAAACAATATTCATACACACAAAAAATACTATTTATAATTTTAATTCTTTCAAAAAATATCGATTAGAAGTGTGGCTGCCGTTTTCTCTGTAACGATATTCTTTCGTAAGCAAGCCATAACGAATTAAATCCGCTATGGCTCTTTTTACGGTACTTATTGACATTGAGGTGTCTTTTGCAATTGTTTTGACAGCCGGCCAGCACTCACCCTCCTTATTGCTACGGTCTTTTAAATACATGTAGACAGTTTTTGCCCTTGATGGCAAATCCTCATGATAAAGATTTCCAAAATAGCTCATATGCCCCCTCTTTCTTACGGTTTAAATACTGCTTTGCCTTTTGATGCGGTTACTACCTCATGCTCCGTTGTAGCCACGTAATTTAAACCTCCATATTTTTTATTTACACTAAATACAGACTCATCTTCAACATCAATAGAGCTTAAGGATTCAATAATGTTCTGCTCTAATTCTTCCTTGTCCGCATAGTAAACCCTACGATGTGATTTTTCCTCAGATTCATATGGTTTCTCAAAAGTAATACCCCAGTCAAGAAATAACCTTAACTTCGTCTGAATAGGATGAGCACCTGTTTTCATTACTACAAAACTGCCCTTTGGCAATGACTTCAGTTCATCTGCAGTTAAAAGTGGTCTTTCTATCATCTGCAAAGATTGTGATGGATCATTTTTCCCACGGCTGATACTGCCACTCATAACGGTTCTGCTTCCCAGCGCTTTGGATAGCACTTGAGCCGTTTCGGAGTTAGGTGCAAAGCCACCGAAAATTGTCAACTGACAATTATCAGTAATAATCTCACTACCTTCTTTGCCATAGTTTTTATCAAGCTGAGCAAAAGACTGAATAATTGGGACAACAGATATTCTTCGGGAACGCCCTGCCGAGAGCATCATTTCAAAGGATTCAATCTTTGGAATCGTTCCAATCTCATCGGCATAAATCATTACACGGTTCGGAAGTTTGCCACCGTGTTCATCCGCCACCACAAGCATTTCACGATAGAACTGCTGTAAGAATAATGACACCATAAAATATTTTGTGTTGTCCTCTTCTGGAAGTATAAGAAATATTGCAGACTTTTCTTTACAAAAAGTTTCAGCATCAATGGATGAATGAAAACAAAGAATCTGCTCCATTTCTGTATCTAAAAATGCATTGAGTCGTGACAATACAGTGGAAAGAACAGATGCCATTGCTTGTTCTGCTGAGTTAAGTGCCGCTCCGGCAAACCACTTGGCTTTATGGGTTGATGGCAGTTTGTCCATTAAAAGTTGAAACTGACTCTTCCCTTTTACCTGACTTGGTGCCATTAGGTCTTGCACCATCTTAAACACAGAAACAATATGTCTTTTATCTACTAACTGTCCATCAATCTCAGTTGGCGGTAAGTATTCTGCAATAAGCAATATCACTGCTGTCAAAAGCCCCTCTGCAGCATCATAGAAAAATGCATTTTGCCCCATTGCGGCATTATTACCATCGGGGGATACAATGCTTTTGGAAATAATCTTTGCGTACTTTTCGGCCTTGGCTCTTGCGGAAAAGTTGCCATTATCCTGTCGATACAAGTCCATATATTTATTTACCAAATGCAAAAGATTATTTCCGTCACTGCGTGTAGGATTACGCAAATCAAGAACAGAAATATTGTATCCGTAATTTTCTTTTGCGATAGTTCCATAGTTTCGAGCGAGATCCCCCTTAGTATCGGTGGTAATGAAGCTCATACCGCTGGCACAGGCATATTCTAAGTTTGGATAAAGGAAAAATGCAGTTTTACCAACACCTGCAGCACCAATCATTAAGCAGTGTACATCGCCTGTATCTACAAGTGCGGTAACTCCACCCTTTTTCCCAGTTGAACCGATAACCAAACCTTGCTCCGTTGGAAGATTTCTACCTTTTCTCCATTCATCAACTTGAAAGGTTACTGGACGATAGATCTTGGTAATTTCTTTTTTAGTTGCAAACCTCGCCACGCCATGTTGACCGTCACCTACGGTTTTTGATTTGATTCCGTTCAGTGTATAATAATGAGCAAGGAGGGACAGTCCGCCAATGACCATAAACATTAAAGCAGTCACTGATATTAGGATAGTTATTTGTTCGTTCATAAAGGGTTCCTTTCTTTTTGAATTTTTTTGCAGTATAATGTTAAAAAGCAATTGCATTGCAATTAGTTATTGATGAGAAACTCCATT
>JAEZPX010000277.1 GCA_023413275.1 Bacillota bacterium
AAGGTATCTCCCACCTTAGGTCTAGATGGATTTTTTTCTTGGTCAGAAACAGCACGCTTGCTTCCGTAATAAAGGTAGCCTTTTTTATCACTGCCTATTTCCACAAAACATGCCTGTAAATTGGGAATTACGTTATCAACCCGTCCAACATACACGTTGCCCACCAAGCTTTCTTCTTTCTTTGTTTCATAGTATAATTCCACCAGTTTGCCATCCTCTACTAAGGCAACCCTAGTGATACCCTCTTCAATATCTAGTAAAACCCGTTTCATGCAAACACCTACTTTATCAATCGTCATTCCATATCATCATACCCGAATTGATAGGTTTTTGCACCAAAATCTTTTTGATCGGCAATTTTCCACACCCACTGACTATCCTTTTCCGTAAATAATGCCAACATAACCCGCTCCTGTGACACTCCACCTTGGTTTTCTCGAAAGAAATAAATATCTTCATAAGGATTCATATGTAGAGCCAACTCAAAGGGTGTTTCCTTTCCGGAAACAATTACTTCACGCAGAGGTTTCTCTGCATCCTTCAGCATCCCCGTATACAGATTTTTAGCAATTTGCAAAAATTCATGCCGATTAACGTAAATTAAATAAAGACCAACTGGTAAGCTTAAAAAAGCCCAAGGCTCAATAATTGAAAATATTACCCCAAAAACACAAAGTCCATAACCAACACCATAGCCTGCTTTTGTTAGCCAGCTTGCAACCCGCAATGTTCCCTTCCATTTTCCCAAAATTTCCAGCCAAATCCGCCCTCCTTCTAAGGGCAAAAAAGGCAGTAGGCGTAGCCCTGCCAGCAATAATGAAAGAACTGCAACGTTCTTTTGTTCTAACCCAAACAGTATAATACTCAGTAAAATGCCAATAAAGCTGCCAATAAAATGCAGTCGCAGTCTCTTCTCAAAGGCAATGTTTGCGCTCACAAAGTCGGCTCTGATACCCAAAGGGGTAAATAACCAATGCCGCACCCTTAGCCCCTTACGCTTGGTAAAAAAAACGTAGCCTCCTTCTTGTATTGCCCAACAAAACAGCATGTCCCAAAACAAGGTGCCCATCCCAAAATAGAAAAAAATTGTAGTTAACAAAAGAAACAGTGGATGGAATTTAACCTTAGTCTTTATCATATACTCGCCCCCCTTGCAGCATATTCCGCCGCAACTTCCTGTGTATATTTTAAATCAACATAATCCATTGGATCTATGAGCTTTCCATTCTTCCAAAGGCTGTAATGCAAATGAGGGCCCGTGGATAACCCTGAATTTCCGGATTTAGCTACTATTTGCCCCTGCTTCACATTGTCCCCTTTCTTTACTAAAATCTCAGAAAGATGAGCATACATCACCTTGTAACCGTCCTTTGTTTCATATTCCAATACATGACCAAAAGTAGGAGAGGTGCGAATTTCCGTAACCACACCGCTACGTACAGCGGCCACTTCCGTTCCGATTCCCACCCCAATATCAATCCCATTGTGTAATTCCATTTTATTTAAAATAGGGTTATTCCTAACTCCGCAAGAAGAGGTAACTGTACCTTCGGCAGGGTTAATCCAACCCTCTTGTTTTTTTTCCCAATTTACGAAAGACCATGCCAATACACTAGGGCGATTCCTCTAAGTCTGGCTTGTAGACCTTATTTTCCTTCGGTTCCTTCTGTTCATTATGGAAAGCTGGCAATGTAATATTTCTATCCTTCCAAAAAGCTGTAATTTTCTCTTTAGCTGTTGCAACATCCTCCGCTGGGATTTGATATGCAATGGTCTCCTTTAATTGTTTGCAAACTGCCTCTGATGTGTCTGTATGAAAAGCAGAAACCAAAACCAATGCCCCTGCCAAAATCACAGTAACATATGTACGAAAAATCAAAAGCCCCTGAGGTGAATTTTCACCAGGATTACGGCCTTCTCGTCTATCTCTCATTCTTTTTTCCATTTCCATTCTGCGCCTTTTTCTTTCCTTATCTGTCATACCGCATCCCTCCTGATTTCAAATATATGCCCAAGATTCTAAAATATGAACGAGCATGAAAAATGCATCTGAAATAAAAAATCCCTATCTATTTGCTTTCTGTTCAATCATTTGATAAAATTAGCTTATAATAATACTGAAAGGGGATTGTGTATATGAATTGCAATTTTGACAGAACGGATATTGTGGGAAACAAGGAGGTTTTCAGAGCTTAAATCTTCTAGAAACCTCCTTGTAGTATACAAACAACACACAGTATACGAATTCTTACGGAGGTAATTTCATTGAATTTATTAGAAAACTATGGTACTTCACAACGATTTATACAAGAAGCCGCCCTATATCCAGAATATTCCTTAGGGAGAGTTATTGCTCAGTATAAGGGCATGTATCGCATCGTCAGCGCCGAAGGTGAGCGTTTCGCCGAAATTTCAGGGAAGTTTTCCTATGAAGTGGAAACCCTTTCCCAATATCCTGCAGTGGGTGATTTCGTTATGGTGTCTATCGGCAACACCGACAGTCCCGCCATTATCCACAGGATTTTAACAAGAAAAAGTGTATTTCAACGTGCCGCTTTGGGTCTTATCAATCAAGCTCAGGTAATCGCTGCAAATATAGACATCGTTTTTATTTGCATGTCTCTCAACCAAAACTATAATTTAAGTCGTTTGGAACGGTATTTGTCCATCGGTTGGGACAGCGGGGCTAAACCCGTAATTCTACTAACCAAGAGCGATTTGTGTGAAAACATCTCACAAATTATGGCGGAAATCGAAACCGTTGCTTTGGGTTGTGACGTAGTCGTAACCTCTTCCTTTGATGCTACGACTATAGAAAAAATGTCTCCCTTTCTAAAAAAGGGGATTACCGCCTCTTTTATCGGTTCCTCAGGGGTGGGTAAATCAACACTGATCAACCTTTTAGCAGGAACGCAGCTTCTTGCTACAGCAGAAATTTATGAATATGATAAAGGGCGTCATACCACCACAGGACGAGAAATGTTTTTATTACCCAATGGCGCCATCGTTATTGATACTCCTGGTATGCGTGAATTGGGTATCGCAAATGCTGATATGGAAAAAACCTTTTCAGATATTGAAGAGCTGGCAAAGCAATGCAAATTCAGAGATTGTTCTCATGCCAATGAACCAGGATGTGCTGTGCAAAAAGCAATTCTAGAGGGTCAGTTGGAGAACCGACGATTACAAAACTATTTTAAACTAAAACGTGAAACGGATTATGAAGGTCTTTCTTCAAAAGAAATTGAAGAAAAGAAGCTGAATGAAATGTTCCGTGAAGTTGGTGGCATGAAAAAAGCCAAACATCACATTAAAAGCTTAAAGAAAAGTGGACACCATTAAACGGATTTCTTTTTGTAAAGCTAATGGAACATAACTTCACTTAGTGCAGGATGCTATATGAAATGAATCTTGGTTTTAATGTATGAAATAATATATTAAGAGAGCATCCGTTTTGCGGATGCTCTTACTGAATAAAACTCAATAATCTTTATTCTAAGGAAGAGAGGCTTTATATATGAATATCTTAGTCAGTGCTTGCCTAGTTGGGCAAAATTGTAAATATAACGGTCAAAATAACTATAATCAAAATGTTATGGATTTTACTCAGAATCATACTGTGATACCCATCTGTCCCGAACTGCTTGGAGGTCTCGGTTGTCCCAGAGACAGCGTGGAGCAAGTTGATGGTGTTTTTATGACCAAAAATGGAAAAGACGTGACAAAAGAATTTCAAAAAGGTGTAGCTATTTCTATGGAACGAATACAGAATAAAGAAATAGCTTTGGCAATTTTGCAGTCCCGAAGTCCAACCTGCGGTGTAAATCAAATTTACGACGGAACCTTTCAAGGTAAGCTAATAAAAGGTGAAGGTCTTTTCGCAAGAACCTTGAAGGAAGCAGGCATAACCGTAAAGGATTGTGAGGATATTCATCCATAACACGGAAAAAGGCAGGAGCACCCCACCTTTTGAAAATTAATATGTTTATTAAGAATTACTTTTAAGACAAACTTTTTTAAAACAAACTGACTCAAAAAGTTTTCTTTTTAAGGGTGCCGGTAAAACCGACACCCTAAAGAGAAAAAACCGTTTTCCTCTTTATTGCTTTGCCTCATCCAAACTTTTTGCCACTGCCTCCAAAATTGCCTGTGCTGAATATGCGTTTTTCTCAGACACTTGAATGGTCAAGGATTGGGTCTTAATAACCTCTTTGCAAACCTCATCCGCCGCCGATTGCAAAAGTGGATAGAATACCATTGTACTTTCGGAAACCTCAGACAGCGCAACATCTGCAATCTTTCCATCCTCAACCGTAACAGAAACCATTGCATTCTCATTGCCCAAGGCTACCTGGGTATGGTATACCCCGTCCCGATATGTACCAGAATCATTATTTCCCAAGCTTAAGAAAAACCAAATCAGTCCAACCAAAATAATGACGCCCAACACAGCAAACACTACCGTCTTGATGAGCTCCTTTAACTTTACTACCACAAATTTCGTGCCGCCCACCTTACTCCCTCCTAGAATACATTTCCTTAATCTTACCATATGTTTGTCACTTCACCTTTATTCCGCTGTACAAGTTTGCCTTGAAAAAAAGCTTTCTGTTGGTTATCATGTTAAGAAAAAGGAGGATACCTAAATGGCATTACGCTTTATCATCGGCACCGCCGGTACAGGAAAAACCCATCTTTGCATGGATGAAATAATTGATAAACAAAAAAAGGGGTTAGGACGCCAAATTTATATTGTACCTGAACAATTTACTTCTCAGGCGGAACATGATTTGATTGCCCAAAGCCCTCAAAATGCCATTCTCTTAGCTGAGGTTTTAAGCTTTGGCCGCCTAGCCCATCAGAACTTCTCAAAAAACGGCATGGGACGAAAGGCTCCTTTGGGGGACATTGGTAAATCCATGGCACTACAGAAGGTTCTTTTGGATGAAAAAGAAAATCTCTCCTTTTTTGGCAATGTAATGAACAAGATTGGTTTTATAGATCAACTTAGCCTGACAATTTCAGAATTTTTTCAATATTACATAGAACCAAGCCAGCTTCTTGAAAAAGTCCAAACAGGAAACCTCACACAAGGCGTAACTGATAAGCTGACGGACTTAGCAAAAATTTATGATGCTTATATTCAATTTACAAATAAGGATTACATCTTGGCTGATGAAACCCTTTCCCTTTTGGCAGCACAGCTTTCTGTCGAAAAACCCTTTCAAGAAACTGAACTATGGCTTGATGGTTTTTATGGCTTTACGCCGCAGGAGTATTCCGTAATAGAAAATTTGTTAAAGCTATCAACACAAGTTAACGTTACACTGCCTATGGACGAAAAAAGCTTTTATGCTCCATTTTTACCCCAATCAGCACCGTTTTACGAACCATATGTCACGAAAAATAAATTTACTCGCATTGCTCAAGAGAACAGTATTCCTTTAGCGCCTTCTGTTTTTCTTTGGGAAAATCACAGAGCGGGAACCCCAGCATTAAACTCCTTGGAAAAATACTATTTTCAAGGTTACCATAAAAAATGCAGTCTATCAGAAAGCATCACCATCACCGCTTGCCCCACCAAGCAAGAGGAAATTACTTTTGCCGCAGGAAAAATCATCCGACTGGTACGGGAAAAAGGTCTTCGTTATAAAGAAATCGCCATAGTAACCAATGCAATGGGTGCCTATGAGAAAAGCCTGAGGAGTATATTGCATGAATATGGAATTCCCTGCTTTATAGACAGCCGAAGGGAAATCGCTTCCCATCCCCTGATTACTATGGTGACAGCGCTGTTGGATATAATCAATTACGATTTTCGGTATGAAAATGTTTTTGCTTATTTAAAATCTGGTCTAATCCCTTTTACCTTTGAAGAGCAAGATGCTTTAGAAAATTACGTTCTTGCCTATGGAATTAAAGGCTATAAGTGGCAAAAAGAGAACTGGGAATACGGGCTAAAAAAAGAAGGAGAAGAAACCATCGCCTATATGAACCTTTTGCGGCAAAGATTTTTGGAACCATTTCAACCGTTTTTGCAAATAAAAAGAAAAGGACGGCTCCCTCTAAAGGAATTCATTGTCCTTCTATTTGAGCATTTGGAGACCCTTCATGTTGCTCAGACCCTTGTGACATGGACGGAAGAATCCATAGAAAAGGGTAACCCGTCAAAGGCTGAAGAGCATCGACAAATTTGGCAGCTTCTATTACAAGTTCTGGATAAAGCAGCGGAAATTTTGGGAGAGGAACCAATGACCATGGGGGAAGCTGCAAAAGTTTTGTCTGCCGGCCTTCAAAAGTGCACCATGGGTGTCATTCCTCCCACTACAGACTGCCTTGTTGTAGGAGATATTGAACGTTCCCGCTTGCCGGAAATTAAGTACCTTTTTGTCCTTGGCGTAAATGAAGGTGTCCTGCCTTCTCCCTCTCAACCCCAAGGTATATTTACTGAGGCAGAGCGTCAACTTTTAATGGATACAGGTATGGAACTGGCAAACGGCGGAAAGCAAAAGGCTTTTGAAGAACAGTTTTTAATTTATCGTGGCCTTACTAGGCCTTCCCAAGGCTTATTTTTAACCTTTGCAAACGGCAACACGGAAGGAAAAGCCCTTTTTCCGTCGCCTCTTATTGACCGTCTTTGCCGAATGGACAGCACTTTACAGATTCAATCTTATTCTGTGTTCCAAGCGGAAGAAATGGTTCCTGCCTCCGCTTTTCATCTACTGGGCCAAAAAATGCGAAACCACCAAAAAGATATCCCAATGGAGCCCCTTTGGCAGGATATCTACAGTTTTTTTGCTACCGAACCAATTTGGATAAAACGGTTATCCTTACTGCGTAAAGGCTTCATCACTACAAAAAAGCAAGAACGGCTTTCTGTGAAAACAATCAGAAGTTTATATGGTGAAAAAATTTTCTCCAGCGTATCCCGTTTAGAACGCTTTGCCGCCTGTCCCTTTTCTTACTTTGCTGAATATGGGCTGAAAGCAACGGAGCGAAAGCTATATCAACTGCACACCCCTGATTTAGGATTATTATTCCATGAGGTGTTGGAACTGTTCTCCAATAAGATTCAAACAGAGAATATTCCTTGGGACTCTCTCTCTCAAGAAAAAACGGAAGAAATGATTTTTGAAGCCGTTGACCTTGCTGCGCCTAAGTTGGGAGAGGCAGTTTTAATGGATTCTGCGGCCAATCAATACCTCATCCGCCGTTTAAAACGTATTTCAGCCCGTGCCGCTTGGACATTAGTACGACATTTGAAAAACGGAGATTTTGTGCCCTCAGGCTATGAAATCGGCTTTGGCAATCATGAAGCTCTCCCTCCCATCATTATTGAATTAGCTGAAGGAAAAGAACTGGTGCTTTCGGGTAAAATAGACCGTGTGGATTTATTGGATGCCCAAGGAAAGCGTTATGCAAAAATTATCGACTATAAATCCGGCTCCAAAGCCTTTAATTTTCAAGATATTTATTACGGCCTACAACTACAGTTGCTTGTTTATTTAGATGCTTATTTAAAGCATTACGAAAAAACAGAAACGCCATTAAAGCCCGGTGGTGTATTTTATTTTAGAATTTCCGACCCCAATTTAGCACTCAACCAAGAGATGGGTGCAGAGGAAATCGAAGAAGCGTTATATCAAAAAATGCAAATGTCCGGTTTGATTTTAGAGAATGAAGCAGTCATTCAAGGCCTTGACCATGTTTTTATGGAGGATATGAAAGGAAAAAGCTCTGCAATTGTCCCTGTTGGATATACAAAAAAAGGAGAACCTTCTTCAACCGCTTATCTAGCTGATGAAGAACAATATAAAAAGCTCCTTTCCTTTGTTGTCAATCGAGGGAAAGAGCTGGGAAATTCCATACAAAGTGGTGTCATTACCCCTTCTCCTTATCGTAAAAACGATCAAACCCCTTGTACATATTGTCGTTTCAAATCCATTTGTCGTTATGATTATGAAGATGAACCCAAATGGCGCAACTTAAAGAAAGTAGCTAAAAAGGATTTTTGGGATATGATTGAGGAATAAAGAAATCGTCCCTTTCCTACTTCTAAACACATGAAAAAGGCTGATCTCAGAAAAACTTCAATTTCTGAATCAGCCTTTTACCCTTTTTGTTTATGATTACTTCAGCTTGGTATTACATAATTTCTGCATCTGCATATTTGAAATCTGAAATACCCAATTTATATTGGTTCATATCATTATCTATTCTCTATACCCTCAAACTGCATGTTATAATAGCGAGCATATATTCCATTCTTTTTTAGGAGCACTTCGTGCTTTCCTCTCTCTGTAATCCCCTCATCCGTCAATACAACAATTTCGTCAGCATTGCGAATGGTGCTAAGTCTATGGGCGATAACGATTGTAGTTCTATTTTCCGATAGTCTCTCCAAGGACTCTTGAATATACTTTTCGCTCTCATTATCTAGGGCAGAAGTAGCCTCGTCAAGAATCAAAACTTTCGGATTTTTCAAAAACACACGAGCAATGGCAATTCTTTGCTTTTGTCCTCCCGAAAGGCGAGTGCCCCTCTCTCCCACAAAAGTATCATACCCATCAGGAAGAGAGAGGATAAACTCATGTATATTGGCATTTTTAGCGGCTTCATGAATCTCTTCTTCCGTTGCATTTAATCTGCCATAGGCAATATTATCCCGAATGTTGCCTGCAAAAATGTAAACATCCTGCTGTACAATGCCAATGGCAGAGCGCAAAGATTCTAAGGTTATAGAACGAATGTCCTTCCCATCAATCAATACAGCACCCTCTGTGACTTCATAAAAACGGGGCAGAAGGGAACAAAACGTGGTTTTTCCACCTCCCGATGGGCCTACCAAGGCCATGGTTTCCCCTGCTTTAATTTCCACACTCATATGGTTCAATACCTTGATAGAGTCATCATAGCTAAAAGAGACATCACGATATTCAATATCTCCCCTTACCTCCACCAACTCTGTAGCATCAATAGCATCAACAATTTCTGGCTCTGTATCCAACACCTCTGTAAAACGTCGAAATCCCGCATAACCTTTCTGGAATTGCTCGGTAAAATTCAGCAAAAGCTCAATAGGATTCATATAGATATTGACATACAAAACATAAAGTGCAAGGTCGGTGGCAACAAGCTCATCCTTTGCAATGAAAATACCACCCACCACAATAATAATGGTATAGAAAAGGCCTTGAAAAAAGGAATTCCCCGCCATGTAACCGCCCATGGTACGATAGCTTCGATTTTTGGATTCCAAAAATGTCTGGTTACTTTCTTGAAATCTCTCATTTTCATATGACTCATTTACAAAGGATTTCACCACACGAATGCCAGAAAGACTGTCCTGCACACGGGAATTGACCCCTGAAATTTTCAATCTGTTATCCATAAAAACCGCACGCATTTTTTTATTTCTAAAGTAAGAAAAAAGAATCATAACTATGGTCACACCAATTAAAATAAACGTAAGTTTGGCATTCATTAGAAATAAAATAATAAAAGATCCTGTTATCTTCAACACAGACATAAAAATGTTCTCAGGGCCATGGTGTGCAAGCTCGGATATATCGAAAAGATCCGACACGATACGAGACATCATGTCCCCCGTATTGTTTTTGTCATAATAGGAGAAACTCAACTTCTGCAAATGAGAAAACAAATCCTGCCGCATATCACTTTCCATTCTGGCACCCATTATGTGCCCCCAAGAAGTTATAAAGTATTGAGCAAAATAGCGTACCACATACATGACCAGCAAAAGAACGCCTACATAGCCAATGATTTTTATGATATTCTCCCCGTCTCCAAGGAAAACTCCTCGATTCAGAATATTTAGAATCAAAGGGAAAGATAAATCAATGGCTGAAACAATCAGCGCACAAAATAAATCCATATAAAATAAAAATAAATATGGTTTATAATATTTAGAAAATTTTTTAAAAAGCCTCATAATGTTCTGTATTCTCCTTCGTAAGTAATTGTAAGTCCTATTTTCAGTTTCTTAAATGCAACTATATCTATATTTCAATCAAAATTGCACTATATATCTCTTGTATCCGTTCATTATATCAATAACACCAAAATTTTACACCCTTTTTTCTTATCCTACTATTTACTTCACAAAATCCATTACAAAGAAAACATCTTTTGAGCCTTGTTTTCCTACTGGTCAATTTGAAAAACCCTATTTTTATGCTTTAAATGACTGTTTTTGGCACATAACGCTTCACTTGAATAAAAAGTTTCGTTGTACTTTTTCCTAAAACCCTATATAATAGATGGGAAACTTATTATAAGATTTTGAATTCAGAAAGGAGATCTTCTTTTGTCAAATCATGCATCAGAGGAACAAATCAAAACACTTTCGGCGGAATATATTTACCAGCAAGCAATCGGCAGCCTGTTGCTACTTTTAATAAGCGCAATGGAAGAAGAGGAACAGCCCCCGCTACCTTACCAAATTCCTCAAGATATTGCTGAAATCAGAAAAGAAATCCGCGGCTATCTTTTAAATTTAGAAGACATATTAGATGGACTTACTGAAGGGCGTATTGCAGTTTTAGAAAACTGTATTTCTCTTAAAAAACGGCTTCTCTCCATCTATGAAACCGTATATAGCTATTTTTCTCAATGGAACATTATTTCAACAACCATAAATGATCAAATTGCTCTGAGAAAATATATTGAAGATAAGGTTACTGAAAAGCAAGTGGAATGGTCATTATTTTTTGCAGACTGCCATGCTTTTATGGAAAGTGCAGAGCATACATTAGCTCAAAAAAGCTATATGAGTCAGTTATTAAAATGCATTCCCCTTTTCATTACTAGGGACAAGTTCTATACAGAAGTGAAGGAATGCCTAAATGCTGCCTTCACTGAGGAAAGCAAAGAATTTATCGAAATGTCCTTAAAAACCTTCGAGGGCTTTTGCTGCCCTGAAACAAATCCTCTTTACGGAAAATATTTCCCTGAAATTGCCGACGCCTTAGGCACAAAGCGTATGCTTTTGCCCCATAAAATGGAAGATGAATCTCTGGGCGAAGCCTATGGTGATCTAAATGATTTATTTGAAGCTTTGGAAGAAATAGAAGAATATTTTTCTTGCATTCTTCATGATATTAATTCCTGCATCCTTTTGCTGTATCTTAGCTATTCCTTTACCGAATTAACTCAAAGAGACGTAGCCTATAGTGATTTATACCACGCTGTGTGTGAGTTTTTAGGTGGAGAATGGAATGTGACGGAAAAAGCCGCTTATTTGGACACATTAAACGAACAACTAGAAAAAGCTGTAGAGCCAGTCATTGATAAAGCAAATGAAATCGGTCGGCAAGAGTATGAACTTCTAGAGAAAATTGGCTCATTTGAAGGCTTTCATGAGGACACAAAGAAAGTTCTTATGACCGAAGAGTTTATAAGAGAATGCTTCTTTGGCAGTCTTAATGACGAATTATTCCGCTTTGACCTTCCAAATGACTTGCCTCCCGCTACACAAGAAGAAAAGAACAGCTTATTTGATGCTTTTATCGAAAATACAAGAAATAGCTTTGATACGTTGCCTGTACAAACAAGGAAAATCGCTATGCAAACCCTAATGGGAGCGCTGCCACCTGTTTGCACAGTTCAGGATATTATGCAACGCATTATGGATGCAATTGATAATGTTTCCACCGAGGAACAACGGGTTCTAATTGTAGATAAGGTGGGTATGATATTTGCCGATAATGGTTATCAGTCCATTACAAATCAGGAAGAGGACCATCATCACAGTCATGAGCACACACATGATTGCGACTGCGGACATGACCACGGCCATCATCATGAGCACAAGCACGACTGCAACTGTGGGCACGACCACGGCCATCATAATGAGCACAAGCACGACTGCAACTGTGGGCACGATCACGACCACAAGCGCCATTAAAAGTACAAAAGATAAAGGAGGCAGAATATGTTCACATTTAATCATTATAATTTTAATGTCATAGACCTTGAAAAAAGTATGGATTTTTATGAGAAAGCACTTGGATTAAAAGAGGTTCGTAGATTGGAATCTCCTGATGGCAGCTGGAAATTGGTTTATCTAGGAGATGGAGTAACAGATTTTAATTTGGAATTGACATGGTTAAAAGAAAGAACTGCACCCTATAGCCTAGGTGAAAACGAATTTCATCTCGCCTTTGAAACAGAGGATTTTGACGAAGCTCACAAAAAGCATGAAAAATTAGGTTGTATCTGCTTCGAAAACCCAGAAATGGGAATTTATTTTATCAGTGATCCCGATCATTATTGGATCGAAATCGTTCCAAAGGGCTAATAAGAAAAGCAGGAATTAATGGTGAAAACCAATAATTTCTGCTTTTTGTTTTTGTAATAATAATCTAGAAAACTTCCAACTCATAGCCCACTCCGAAATTTCAAGGAAAACAGCTATGTGAAAGCTTTTTCATACCAAGATACTTATTTCTTCTGAAGCACAGGAGTCTTCCCTTTACTACTTACCTCGTACCCCAAAGCATCTCCAAGATCTCGTATTTTAACATAATTGGTTCCGTTCTTAAAAATCAGGTCTACAACAATTTCTTTACCATCTACAATTATCTTCTCTCTGGTAACCACTTCATCATCCTCCTTGTCATAGTTAACATACTCCATCAATAACCAATGGGTAAAGCTATTCTGGCTCAGCGGTACTTCCCGCACACCATATGCCGAACCATCCGCAGCAATATAGTATGGAACATTTCCTACTAGACCCGTATAAATTCCTACATGACCGCTTTTCCAAACCAAAGCACCAATAGGTGCATTTTTTATTGTGCCAATTGGCTCTTTGCGAACTGCTTTTTCAAACAGCTGAGCTGAACTTAGTACAACACCAGTAGCCCATGAAATTAACCCCGAGCAGTCCACACACACCTTGCCAACCTTTTTCTCATCACTATTCCACACAAGCTTTACGCCAAACAACCCCTGCAAATAATTAAAGTTGGCCTGAGTCATAACGGTCCCCTTCATTCCGTATACATAAGGCGTCCCAAGCTTTGAGCGCGCAAAAGCTACTAACTGTTCACCTGTCATACATCTTCCCCCTTTACAACCTCTCTAATTGCCTTATTCTGTGTCAATAGTGTTCTCATCTCTTCTAATGCCGCATCTACCCAAGCGGAAAACATTTCAAAAGTAACTACCTTGGCTGCTGCTGGAAATCTTGAAATAAATAAATCCCATACATATCTAAGCTTCAGTTGCCCTGTTCCACCACCCAATTCTTTTTCTGCTTCAATACATGCATATAGCAACCATTCTTTGATTGTTTTGATTTGCTCCTGCGTAGGTTTCTTTACAAAATTAAAAATAAAAACACCAACACAGCATAATCCAGCAACCATCACTACAATTAAAAACCAATTTTCAATAAACCAATTCATAATGCTCCCCCATTCATAATTTCATATATAGTTAACACTTAAATTATGTGCAAGCACACTTAACATACAAATAGATATCAACCGCAACTCAATCATTTTTATCCGAAACATCTCTTTTTCCTTAAGGTAGTTGTCCACCACTCAAAAGATAGCCCACCACCGCACCTACCACAATCGTGATGACACGCTCAACCACACTTTCCCACCGTCTGATCGGCTTTTCAGCCAAAATTTTCACATCTGCTTTTATTTCCCGTACATCTTCTTTAATATATTCTTGCTCTTTTTGCATTACAGAAAAAGCATTTGTAAGCTGTTCCAGGTTATCCTGACGTTCTTCTAATTTATCCAGTCTATCTTTATTACTTTTGCTTCTTTGATCCACCTCAATTAATTTTTCAGAAACTTCATCCTGATTCATCTTTTCACCTCCTAGATTCTCGATAGTACACTCCCTTCACTATCTATAATAGTTGTCCAACTGCCATTTGTTCCTGTAGCACTAAATCTTAACCCATTTTTTCCAAAATGAAATATCTTTGTGGCAGTATCAATGGAATTTCCATTCACACAAATATAAAGCCCGCCATCATTTATTGTGACCTCTCCCGTAATCAATCCGTAAACCTGTTTTATCTGCGTAGATGCACTGACTGCCGTGGAAAAACTCTTCTCCCCGCTGGTAACGGAAGATGTCAAGTCTGCAACGAAATCCCCCAATTCCACCTCATTGTATTGTTCAAGCAAGCAATCCCACTCATAGGAAATGACTTTCGCTTTTTTGTGAAAGCCCATTTTTACATTGGAAACCGTCACCACATCCCCCAGCTGAACCTCTTCCAAAACAGCATAGTCCTTGTATTCCTCTGTTTGAGAAAGCATCTGGAAGTTCGCCTTGATGTTCACCTTTGGCAAATCGCAACCCTCATTAAATAGAGTTTGTACTGCATCAGGCAGCTGAGAAGAGGTTAAACTGTTATCCTCGAATACATGAATTTTCGGGTAGCGGTAGCTACTAATGTATGGACTATCCCGATATTCTCCCGACATTGCCACACCATTTTTTCCAAAGGCGTAAATTCTTGTTGCCACCTCTGAAATATCCTCACTAATCTCAAGCCCTACAAGATTTTTGCCATACCGAATGGCAACACCCCGATCCTGTCCAATAGAGGTTTTCATGGTAACAGCAAAGCCATCCCGCAGGATTTCTCCACCAAAGACCTTCACAAAACTGCTCCCATCTTCATCATCACTGAGTAGTGCCGCAATGGGATTTATTTTGCTTTCCGTGACCGCACCGGTCCCCGACATATTGGTTGAAAAAGTAAAGGGCATATAGAATGCAAAAGCGTTTTTTATGGCATTTAATACACTTTGGGGTGAACCTGATACGCTCACGCTCAAGCAGAGATTATCCAATAAATCATAAAAGATATGGCGGGCATTTACTTGAATTCTATCCATATCAGGCTTGATGTGATAAATCCGAAAGGGCTGTTTTCCACGAGGGGTAGATGCAACAAGAATCCGCTCTTTTTCAATGTCCTCCCATTTCCCCCACTGGTCATAGGGGTGTTCCATTTCCAATTCATACAGACCGTTTAATTCCTCTTTTACAATACAAAGGCTCGGAAGCAATGCCCCCAAGCC
>JAEZPX010000006.1 GCA_023413275.1 Bacillota bacterium
CCATTTTGAGAGGTGGGCATGAATTTTTCATAAAACTGAACCTGTAATTGCTTTCCATAAACAGGATGATTGATCCAGTTTCCTCTGACAGAAAGGCTTTCACCCGAATGAATCAGCGGAACAACTCCAACACAGGTGATTTCTTCCTCCTGTATTTCCATTGTAAACACCGTATATCCGTTTTCCTTGTTTTGAAAAATAATGTCTCCTACCTCACCCTTTAAAAGAACATCCTCCATACGCACCCCTCCTTTCTGTGAAATGAAGTTTAAATTTCAGAATTCTATCCCAATCCCTGCAAGGATTTTGCTCTGCAAATGCTGTAAGTGCGCAATCACTCTGTCTGTCTTGAGCGGTATGGTTTTGAAAGTGCTTACACGCTCAACTTCCACGCTCTATCGTGCATTTCACATTACATCTTAATCATTCCATAATACTAATTTCAAATCCCATATCTTCAAACACCTTTTCTGAACAAATTATTTTACAAATATCTTTTAGTATATCACACCAAAAATAAAAAGGGAACTCTCGTTCCTACATTTTTCCATAAAAAAGGATGCTGATTTTGTCAGCACCCTTTAAATATAACTATCTCAATTCTTCAACAATATCCATGCTAAACCAAATCAGCAGAAAGTGGTGAAGCGTTTATAATAATCCAACTTTATACATATAAAACAAGTGGATTTTCGTGTGAAAAACCCAAATCCTTTGAAGTTATAGGATTAAAATCTTAACGATTAAAACTTTTCTTTGAAAACCTCAACCTTATCCAACTGCTCCCAAGGAAGGTCTAAATCTGTACGTCCAAAATGACCATAAGCTGCTACCTGCTTATAAATAGGTCTTTTCAAATCAAAATTTTTGATAATTGCCGCTGGGCGCAAATCAAAGTTATTGTGTACGATTTCTGTAATTTCTTCATCAGATATTTTACCAGTTCCATAAGTGTTCACAAGAATGGATACAGGCTTTGCAACGCCGATTGCATAAGCAAGCTGAACCTCACACTTTTTCGCAATACCGCTGGCAACAATATTTTTTGCAACGTGTCTTGCTGCGTAGCAAGCGGAACGGTCTACCTTTGTGGGGTCCTTACCGCTGAATGCGCCGCCGCCGTGGGCAGCATAACCGCCGTAGGTATCCACAATAATTTTTCTTCCTGTCAAACCGCTGTCACCCATGGGGCCACCAATCACGAATCGACCTGTAGGGTTAATATAATATTTTGTATTCTCATCCAAAAGCTCAGCGGGAATCACTTTCTTCACAACATGAGCAATGATATCCTCACGAATTTGCTCGTTGGTTGCTTCCGGGTCATGCTGAGAGGAAATAACCACGGTGTCCACTCTTGCAGGCTTATCATCAATGTACTCAACGGTAACCTGAGACTTTCCATCAGGACGCAAATACTTTAATGTTCCATTTTTTCTTACCTCTGTTAATCTTCTTGTCAGCTTATGGGCCAAAGAGATAGGCAAGGGCATTAATTCCTCTGTTTCATCACAAGCAAAACCGAACATCATACCCTGATCCCCGGCACCTGTGTCAAATTCACTGTCATCTTCGCCTGTTTTTTGCTCCAAAGCCTTGTCAACACCCATTGCAATATCAGGGGATTGACCGTGGATAGAGGTAACCACCGCACAGGTTTCACTGTCAAAACCAAACTTTGCACGGTTATAGCCGATTTCATTCAAGGTCTCCCGAACAATCTTTTCTACATCAACATATGCACTTGTGGTAATTTCACCCATTACAAAAACAATACCTGTTGTTGTCGCTGTTTCACAAGCAACTCTGGCATTAGGATCCTTCGCCAACAGCGTATCCAAAACACCATCGGAAATCTGATCACAAATTTTATCGGGATGCCCTTCCGTAACTGATTCGGATGTAAATAATCTTCTACTCATTTCTATTCCCTCCTGTTAAATATAAATAATTGTCTTTGTGAATAGAGTGCAGGGAGAGATGCTTGACTATACGGACAATCGTTCAACAAAAGTCGCAAGCCTAAACCAAATTTTTAGAATTAAAAAAAACCCTAAACAGGGTTTGTGATTACATTCTCATCTTCCGTTTGAACCAAACGGGGGAATTGGCACCGATGCGTCGAAACGCCGGTTGCCGGGTGTCATAGGGCCCTGTCCCTCAACCACTCTTGATAAGTTCTCTATTCACTTATGTAATCCGGATTATAGCATCCTTTTTATCATATGTCAATAAGATAAAGACCCTAAATTTAAATTTCCTATCATTTTGATATGAATTACAAGAATACCTGCAATTCCTTCCCCCAAACTTCTATTAATCTCTCCAAATTCCACGTTGCATTGGCTGGGCTGGTGGAGGGTAACTGAACCATAGGATTCCCAGTGGTTTTTTGCTGATGCTTCTGATATAAACGAAAAGCTGTCCCCCCATTTCCGAATATGGGAATCTTTCCTGTTGTTTGGAAAATGGTGCTCAAATCCGTAGGAACAACGTTGCGAATGGAACTGTCACTGCTCCCCTGAATATCGCAGCTTAGAATTACATCATAAAGGGCAATTCCTTGTTCTAACAAGAAAGCCTTTTTCTCTTCATTACTTTGAGGAACGGCAAATCCCGTAACCCCTGCTAATACCTTCCAAAAACGGTTTTGAGGATGCCCATAATAAAATTGGTTTTCCCGAGATTTCAAAGATGGTGCCGTTCCAAGGATAAGCACCTTACTGTTTTGATCAAAAACAGGTAAAAATTTCTGAGTTACCCGCTCCCACGGAATTTCTTTCATTTGCTTGCCTCCCTTTTACACCTGTGCTTTTTTCCATTCCCGTAACCATACTTTATCTTCGGAGGAAACCCGAAAAGACTCGCATGCCTTCTGCACAAATTTTGCCTTAACGCCACGACTTAATTTCGTATTCATAAGATACTGCCTTACCATTTCCGGATTCTTTGCCCAAGCCGTTGCCAATAGCCAAGCCTGTGCCATCTCTATATAGTAGAAATCAGAAGTCACAGCATCAACTAACTGTAGCACCTCCTGCAAGTAAGGCTCCTTTAAATAATAATTCAGCATAATGATTAAGCCCACCCTTACAACCCAAGGATTTTCTGTAAAAAGATATCCTTTTGCATGGGCGAATAAGGCCTCTTCATTTTTTCTAGCAATTTTCTTTAATGACGCACAAAATCCATCACAATGAGCCCAGTTTTCCACAAATTCATGGGAAAAGGTGTCGCAGTAACTTAAAAACTCATCAAACTCCATGGGAATTTCCGTTGCCACCAGACCATACAACATGCGCTCTTCATAACTATCCTTCCCGCAGGTGTCAAAAAAATTCCTCCCTGCCGCTTTTGCCACTTCCTTTGCTTTCTGGCGTAACAGTGGAGAACGTATTCCAATTACAGGCAAAGACGTGCGTAAGAGCTTTTCTTGAAACAAGCGATATTTATCATCCTGTAAAGCCAATAGTTCCTTATAAAAGGTATCATAATCTTCAGTTGTCCATTTTGTTTCAATCATAAAACCACCCTTTCCTTTTATTTTTTTATACAAAGAACAAGCGGCTTTCTTGTGGGAGAAAGCCGCTTGTCCTTAAGGGTCGTCATTGCCATATAACGAAAACAATTGGGGGGCGTTTTCGCTATATTCGGTAAGGCAACAACAAGAAGAGATGAAAAGTTTGATTCAAAATAGTTTGACGTTAGGAGAAAGCATCAAACTACAGAAGCAAGCAAACCAATTTTTGCCAAGATCGGCAAACTATCTAAAAAAGGCGTCAAAACATATTATTGTCTTGCGACGCCCTAGTCGTAGCCACACATTTATATTGCCTTATTTTTTCCTTCTTGTCAATGAAAAATTTTTCAAATCAAACTTTTTTTACATTAATTAGGTGAATTTTATAAAACCATTGTCAATTTTCTTTTTTTTTGTTACCATAATAAAAAACAGCTTAGGGAGGAGATCCATTTGAAGGTTCAAGAATCAATGGAAGACTATCTAGAAACAATTTATGTATTGGAAAAGCAAACAGGCTATGTACGCTCAATCGATATCGCTACCGCCCTAGGTTTTAGTAAGCCCAGTATCAGTAACGCCATGAAAAAATTAAAATCAAGCGGATATATTGAAATGGAAGAGCGGGGCAGCATCAGGTTGACAGAAAAAGGGAAAGAAGTTGCCATAGGAACCTATGCCAGACATTGTGTCATTTCAGAAATATTGGTCTCTTTTGGGGTTTCAAAGGAAACCGCTTTGGAGGATGCCTGCCGCATTGAACATGTGATCAGTGAGGAAACCTTTGACTGTCTGAAGAATTACCTAAAAACAAATCGCTTAAATGATAGGTAATTTAAAATCCAAATGATAAGCGTGTAAACTTTGGGAGAACCAATAGATCTACGCGGTGCCAAATTCTTTGGCACCCCGTTTTCTTTATCAATGATATATAATTATCTTACTATCTTCACTCTCTTAGAAATATCTTCTTTTTCTTTTGGATCAGGCTCCTCGCCAATGCCGCCAAATGGCATCTGTGCAATTAGCAAATAGCTTTCAGGCAAATCAAACAGTTCACGCATTTTTTGGTCAATCACAGGATTATAATGCTGTAAAGATGCACCGATTCCCATCTCCCGCAATTCACTCCAAATGCTAATTTGAAGCATTGCACTGGCTTGCATTGCCCATGCAGGAAAATTTGCTGCATACAAAGGGAATTTTTCCTGAAGACCCTTTACAACCTCTTGGTCGTAGAAATAAAGGATTGTGCCAGCGCCTGCTTTAAAACTATCAATTTTCTCTCTAGGAACCTTTCCTTCAAAAACATCATAGATTGCATCCCATAATTCATTCTGCTTTTCTTCTAATGCCACAACCACCCGAGAGCTTTTCATATTAAATGCATCGGGCACCAACTCTGTTAAAGTTTCAATTGTTTGAATCACTTTCCCGCTATCAACAGGAAGTTCTTTATTGATGTTGTAATAACTTCTTCTTTTTTCCAATGCTTGCATCATACTCATGTCCATTCCTCCTTGGTTTCTATTAGCTTATTATTTGTCATATTTCATTTCTTGTTGCAAAAAAGTACCTTGTCTTAATTCTGCAAATGCTTTTTGCAATTCATCCTTGGTATTCATTACAATGGGACCACCCCAAGCGATGGGTTCTTCCAAAGCCTTTGAACTGATAAATAATACTTGGGCGTTTTTATCAGTACTTTTTATTTCCACACTGTCTCCGGAAGTAAGCTTTACCGCCGTTTTCTCCTTCACCAGCTCGCCACCTATTGTAACCTCTCCCACCAATGTAAAAAGCAAAACCGAGCGGTCTGTTTCTGTATCAATGGTTATAGAAGCATTGGGAGAAAGATGAATATCATAATAATCTAAAGGTAAATGTTTACTGCTGAAACCCTGTTTGCCTTTATATTGCCCTGCCAGAAGCCTCAGCTTTCCATTTTCAATTGTAATTTCCTCAATCTCATGATTCTTGATGCTTTGATAAGCAGGCGCTGTCATTTTATCCTTTGCAGGTAAATTCAGCCAAAGCTGCACTCCAAGCATTCTCTCTGACGCAGGAAGTCTTTCTTCATGAAGAATTCCTGAGCCCGCTGTCATCCACTGAACCTCTCCGTCAGAAATAGAATCCTCATTTCCTAGGCTGTCTTTATGCACCATCTTGCCACGATATATGTAGCTGATGGTCTCAATTCCTCTATGGGGATGCATGGGAAATCCAGCAGTATAATCCTCATGATTTGTGCTGTCAAAGGAATCTAACATCAAAATAGGATCATATTCTTCTGTTGTCTCTAAACCTAAAACCCGAACCAGCTTCACGCCAGCTCCGTCCTGTGTTCTGAACCCCGTAACCTGTCTCTTAATTTTTCTCTCCATTGATCTCATCTCCAAACTTTTTCAATAAAGTGACCATCTGTTCTTTTTCTTCTTCCGTCCAATGAGACATCAATTCTATGATTTTAGACTCATTTCTTGGATAAACTTCACTTATGATTTCCTCTCCTTGGGGGGTAATATGAAGGATACATCGTCTTTTATCTTTACTGTCTGTTTCCCGAATAAGGTAGCCCCTTTTTTCAAGATTATTTATAATCAGAGGCATGGTTCCGCTGGAACTCAATATTCTCTCCTGAATTTCGCCAACCGTTGCATCACCTTTGTGATATAAAGCCTCCAATACGGCAAACTGACCCATGGAAAGCTTGTACTCTGTAAAAATCTTAGCGGATTGGCGATCAATGTAATTCACTGCCCGATGAAGACCGATTAAGATTTTTAACTCTGCTTTTGCCATTTCCTCACCTCAAATATCTCTATGTAGATATATAATACTCTATGTAGAGATAATTTGCAATACCTTTTTATATTTATTTGTATTTTTATTTATAATATCCTTCTATATAAAAAATAGCCGCCTTTTCGGCGGCTACTTACTTCTATATTTTTTTATATAATTGCTTATTGAAAATAGGAATATCCATAGAGCTTACCGCCCTCCAGCTTCCCATCATGGCGATATTTAGCCATTTCAGAAACTGTCACAAGTTGATATCCCTGTTTTATTAAATAGGGCACAAGCTTTTCTGTTGCCTCAGCACTGGTTTCATAAATCCCATGCATTAAAATAACCTTTCCATCTAAGTCCCCTTCACTACGGATTACCTTCATAACTGCATCTGGGCTCTTTGTTTTCCAATCCAGTGTGTCAATGGACCAAGTCACCATTGCCATAGGAATATGCTTCTTCACAGTATCGTTGCAGTTTCCATAGGGAGGACGAAATAAGGTAGGCTCAAAACCCACGGATTTCTGAAATGCCGCTGCGGTCTTCTTTACATCCTCATTAATCGCTTCTGGTGATAGCGTATTGAAGTTCTTGTGGGAATAGGAATGACTCCCCACCTCGCACCCCAAAGCAAGTTCCCTTTTCACAGTATCAGGATAAGCCTCAACAAGTTTACCCAAATCGAAAAATGTAGCTACGGCATGGTTTTTTTCCAAGGCATCTAAAATCCGTTCGGTAGACTCAGGATTGGGGCCATCGTCAAAGGTCAATGCAACCATAGGCTTGGTAGGATCAATAACCCGTTCAATCTTTTCCGTGGGCTCCTTTACCTCAGGTTCCTTTTCCTCCACCACAGGAGGCGCCTCGATACCAACTCCATTCAGCAAACCCGCCAGCTCGCTGTAGGGCACCAAAAGCTCTACTCTTCCAAGGCTGCCTGGGAAAATATCGTAACGTTCAAAGAACAATAACACACCTTTATCATTCAAAGCAAAACGATTAAAACGTCCTGCATCCGGTGCCAAGGTTTTTCTATAGTCCCCAAAAATTCTGTCTTTGTAAGGCTCATTCTCTGTAAAATAGCGAATGACATAATCAGAAACGGCCTCTAAAAATCCATCTTTTCTCAAGGCATCTTCAGTAATACGCTCTCCAGTTTTGGTATTAAAATGGAAAATATGAACACGTTCTATGGTATTGGTTTTCAGCTCTGTAGGAGAGATTTTTTGCTCCAACTCTTGTGTTTCATAAAAAATAATACAGATTTTATCTTCACTCACTATGTAACTATCATAATCCAAATATAAAAAGGAATTACAATCTTCTTGCGAAAGTCTCTTTTTTTCCTTTTCATCCTTCAAGTCATACTTCTGAGCAAACTCCGTTTTTAGTTCATCAATAAACTGCAGAATCTGATTATCAATGGCTTCATTAGACAAATGAGGATATGCTAAAACATAAGCAAGGGGTGCCGCATATTCAATTGTCGATTCCTTCTCACCAATAAGTTGTGACCTTTTGGGTTCCACAGGTCGTATCGGCCCGGCCTGTAACATCAGCGGTTCGGCTGCCGCAACAGTATTACCACTTCCACAGCCACTTACCCCTAGGGCAACCGCCATTGCCAAAAGGCAAATTGTCCATTTTCTTCTCTTCATTTTCCATTCTCCCATCTAAACTTTATTTCCAGCAAGGGTGAACATACTGCCCTTTATCTTTCGTCTTTTTGCCATATTGAATGGCACCCTTTGGACATCGATTCACGCAAGCCAAACACATATTGCATTGGGCTTTCGTCCATTGAGGAATTCCATCGATTAATTCAATACAATTTGCTGTACATATTTTTTCACAAAGACCACAGTGGATACAATTATCGTTGGCATAAAAAGGTTTTGTCTTTGTTCCATAACGCTGAAAGCTCGGATTAACCAATACAGTTAAAAGTCTGCTTACCTTACCCCTTTTAATACGATAAAACTTTCGCTTTTCTTGTAACACTGAATCTAAAATTCGCTCCATGGTTTTCTGTGCCTCTTGCAAAAAAGCATTTTGTTTTGCCAAAGAATCAACTTTAAACATAATCACAAAGTTATCGGGCATAACCACGGAAAAGCCACTATCCATGGTAATTCCTTTTTGACTTAAAGCATCCTCTAAAATATCCATGGTATTTCCAGCTGCTCCACCGCATGTACATATCCCATAGGTATATGGCTGCTTGTCGCAAAGAACCACCATTTTTTTTATAAAATCAATCACCATCTTGGGCGGCGCCCAGGCATATACTGGAAACACAAAACCCAGCTTCTCATCCTCACGCAACTGGAATTTTGTTTCTTTATTCTTCATGGCCTGAGAAATATCAACCAAATCCTCATTCAAATGATCGGAAAAAAAACGAGCAACAGCGTAGGAATTTCCTGTTCCACTGAAATAAAAAATCATTTCCTTGCCCCCTTTTGTTGTTTGTTTTATCATAACATATTTTTATAAGGAGTAATTGAAGTTTTTATTAAATTTTGTAACATTTCGCTGACGATTTTTTCCATATTATGCTTGGTTTTATTGTTTTCTTTTGTCCCTTGTGTTACACTTTTTTTAACGAAAATTACAAAAAGGAGACATATTATGCTTGAAAAAGCAATGATTCTTGCTGCAACAGCCCACATGGGTCAGCTTGATAAAGGAGGAAATCCATACATTCTGCATCCTGTGCGTGTGATGCTTCGGTGTTATAGCCTTACGGCAAAAACTGTGGCTATGCTTCACGATACCTTGGAAGACAGCGATTTAACCGCTGATGATCTTGTGAAGGAGAGCTTCCCAAAAGAAGTTGTTGATGCCGTGGTTTGTCTCACCAGAAAAACAGGGCAAGACTACATGGAACATATTCAAGAGGTTGCAAAAAACCCTCTGGCTACTACCGTAAAGCTTTCCGATTTGGCGGATAATATGGACCTAAACCGCCTGCCAGGCTTAACCCCTAAAGATTTTCAAAGATTAGAACGATATTTACGTGCCAAGCTTATTTTAGAAGAAGCCCAGAAAAATAACGGATGCCTTATCTGAAAGCGCTAAGTAACAAAGGACATCCTTTGACTAAAATTAGCTTTATTTCTTCATCTTATGATTTTTGTGCTAAAAAAGGATTCCCATCTGTGTTTTTGGCACTTAATCCTTTATTCACAACGAAAAATGCACCATTGTTTAAGCTTTCAGCATAATTCAAAAAAGATGCCCTTCTTATCTTGATTATTTTTAGAAAACAAACTTTACTTGTACAAATATTATGTTAAGATATGGAGACAAGGAGGGATTTTATGAGAAAAGAAATGCGTCGTAAAGACAGATTGGTCACAGAAGATATTGCAAGAGAAATTATTAAAAAAAGCGAATATGGAATGTTATGTACCGTTGGTTCCGACGGGTATCCCTATGCTATTGCAGTCAGTCACGTGTTGCATGAAAATTGCATTTATTTTCACTGTGCTTTGGAAGGACGAAAGCTTGAAAATATAAAAGACAATCCTAAAGTCTCCATGAGCTTCGTGAGTAAAGCCGATGTTGAACAAGAGCATTATACCGTTCTATTTGAAAGCGCTGTTGCAGAAGGAATGGCCAAAATGATTGAGGACGAAGACGAGAAGTTGTTTGCCCTGAAATTAATTTGTGAACGTTACAGCCCTGATATGCTTGCTAATCACCTTGACTACATCCAACCCAGAATAAAGCGCACCGGTGTATGCCGCATTGATATCGAACATATTTGTGGAAAAGTAAATCATAGATAGAACCTATTCAAATAAAAAGAAACCGGTGAGTTCCATCAAAGAAACCACCGGTTTTTATCATTGAGATTCAAACACTTTCAAACATTACCAATGAATAATTATCAATCGTTATTCATTTCATATGCATGAATACTTTCCAAATCCACTCTTGAATTATTTATCATTCATAATACCCATTTTTTCAAAGAAGTAGAACAGTAAGCTTAATGCCATGGCAACCAAAGCCGCAAGAGACATTCCTCTTAAAGCAATTGTACCTAAATTGATTGAAATACCTGATAAACCAACCACAAAGATTACAGATGTTAAAGCAATGTTTTTTGATTTATCAAAGTCAACCTTGGCGTCAACTAAAATTCTCAAACCGGAAGTACCAATCATGCCGTAAAGCAAGAATGAAATACCACCAATTACTGCCCCAGGTATTGTACCGATTAAAACAGTGAGTTTTCCAATGAAGGAACAGATAATAGAAAGAACTGCGGCACCCGCAATCACTCGAACGCTGTACACCTTGGTAATTGCCATAACACCGATATTTTCGCCGTAGGTTGTTGTTGGAACGGAACCAATAAATCCTGAAAGCATGGTGGAGAAGTTATCCGCAAATAAGGAACGATGTAAACCGGGATCCTTTAATAAGTCACGACCAATAATTTTGCTTGTAACAATCTGATGACCGATATGTTCAGAAATGATAACCATAAGAGCGGGAAGCATAATCAAAATTGCCTCTGCGCTAAACTTGGGAGTAGAGAAATTAGGAAGTGCAAACCAGCCTGCCTCTGCAACAGCGCCAAAATCCACAAGTCCTACAAAATAGGATGTAATGTAACCGCAAATAACGGCAATTAAGATGGGGATAACTGCAAAAAACTTACGGAATAATACAGAACCGAAAACAGCTACGCCTAAAGTAACCATAAATACAGTAACATCTGCACTGGAGGGGCCGCCTTCTGCTAAAAGTCCTGCTGTATTTGCCGCAGTGCCGGCCAATTCCAAACCAATTAAAGCAACCACAGGGCCCATTGCCGCAGGAGGAAGGATGATATTAATCCAATCAGAACCAAATTTCTTGATGATTAAGGCAACAATGCAGCCGCAAAAACCAACAGCAACAAAACCGCCTAACGCATAGGCATAACCAAATCTCTCTATAATCAAAAGTCCCGGTGCTAGGAACGCAAAACTGGATCCTAAATAAGCCGGGGCTTTACCTTTTGTGATGAAAATAAAGAGTAGTGTGCCGAAACCATTCATAAAAAGAACAACAGCTGAATTGATGCCAAAAAGGAAAGGAACCAGCACCGTTGCGCCAAACATTGCGAACATATGCTGTAAAGATAGGGGTGCAAGAAGAGAAAAAGGTACCTTTTCATCTACTTGAATAATCTTACGGTTTTCCAAAATAATGACCTCCTTTAGTAATAATGAAATGAATCATAACAGTATAATGACCTTTCGGTACAAAACTCCAAAAAAAATTATTGGTCGGAAACCAATAATTAGAATTTAGCACCTGAAAGATTATAGCACTCTCTTTTTTCCCTTGCAATGAAAAGAAATGAAATATATGCGAAATTGTCGATATGCTGTAAAATCTCAAAAAAAGTACAAAGATATGGTGATTTTTCCACAACAATTTTATAAGCAAATATTTATAAACTTCATAGCAAAGATAAACATATTACCTGATTTTGGTACTTTTGTGCCAATTTAATTTATTATTATATAAATATAAATTCTTTTCTCACAAAATTGACCATCCCAAGAAGGGAGCTCCTGTTTCCTATTGTTCCCATTTCATAGCATCAACACACATCATTTGCCGATATACCGCTTTTGCCCTTAGGAAACCTTAAATCAGTTCTAACTCTTCAAAAGTGGATAAGAATTAACCTGTTGTGTACTACTTTATCACAGCTTCATCTGAATTTTTATAAAACGCAGAATAAGCACTGTTTCTGACTCGGCTCTATTATCTTAAATACCCATAATAAATCCAAAAATCCGTTTTGCTGTTCCCAGTTCATTCCTAAACGTATATCTTCTTGATATCCATAAAGCTACAGATCACTGTTCTCCAAATTTCTTTAAATATTCCTTTAGCAGACTTTCCATTTCATTCAAACTTTCCGTATAATTTAACTTCCCTCTAAACTCCGCAGCACCGGTCAGCCCCTTTAAATACCACGCCATATGCTTACGCATTTCTCTGATGCCCACATATTCACCCTTATAATCAATCAGCATTTTGCCATGACGCAAGGCCTTTTCAACCCTTTCCTTCGCAGTAGGTTCTGGTAACAGCTCCCCTGTTTTCAGATAGTGAAGAATTCTTTGAAAAATCCAAGGGTTACCTTGAGCCCCTCGCCCTACCATTATGGCATCACAACCGGTATATTCAAATAAGCTTTTCGCATCCTCAGGAGTAAACACATCTCCATTCCCTATGACGGGGATAGACACAGACTCCTTTACCTGACGAATGATATCCCAATCAGCCTTACCACTGTAATATTGCTCTCTGGTTCTTCCATGAACTGCCACCGCAGAAGCACCGTTTGCCTCAGCAATTTTTGCAATTTCAGGTGCATTAATATGCATATCATCAAACCCCTTGCGAAATTTAATGGTAACAGGTTTCTTCTGCCCTTCCACCAAAGCTTTTACGATCTCACCCACCCGAAGGGGGTCTTTTGTCAGTGCACTACCCTCACCGTTTTTCACAATTTTGGGAGCTGGACAGCCCATATTAACATCAATAATATCAAATGGGTACTCTTCAATTTTTCGCCCCATCTCCCCTAAAATTTGGGGGTCTGAACCAAAAAGCTGTATTGCCGTGGGACGTTCTGCCGCTTCCACCGTCAATAGCTCTGTTGTATTTTTATTGTCATATAAAATCCCTTTGGCGCTTACCATTTCGGAATAGACCAATCCACAACCCATTTCCTTGCATAGCAAACGAAAGGGTAAGTCTGTCACCCCTGCCATTGGTGCCAAAAAGACATTATTCATAAGTTCCACATTACCAATTTTCACAATTAACACCTCAAATCCTTCTCGGTTTATTATCATACCAAACATTTATATTTCATGCAAGGAAAACTCTTTTGAGGGTTTGTATAAATGGACAAAACAATACCCAAGGTTATTTGCAATAAAAAAACGGGCAAGCCCGTGTTAGGGTGCCGATAAACTCGACACCCTTTGTCGCTTAATTAAATAAGCTTTTTCATATTACAGCTGAATGGCTATAGTCATAAAAGGTGGTCAGACATCCTATTTTTTGTTCAAACTTAAAGAAGTAGAGGATTCCTCAATAGAAAAGAAATACCTTTGCTTTCCTTCAAAATAATCCCTTTTTAATAGGATTCTCAACTCCGTGAGTGGTGTAGCCAATCCTCATTTATTTTTTTGATATAAGATTTTCAATCCCTTTAGGGTCAAAACAGGGTCAAGAATATCAAATATTTCCTTATTTGGGTCAATCACTCTAGCCAAGCCCCCCGTTGCAACTACTTTCATGTCGGGAATGCCCAGCTGTTCTCTTAATTGCTGAATGATATATTTTGTTTGTCCAATGTGCCCAATGACCAGTCCCGCCTGAATACTTCCCACAGTATTCTTTACAATAATGGATTTTGGCTTTTTTATTTCTATTTTGGGAAGCTGTGCCGCCCTTTGATATAATGCCTCTGCACAGATAGAAATTCCTGGTGTAATTAAACCGGTGATAAATTCTGATTTTTCGTTAATCACATCAAAGGTATTTGCAGTGCCGTAATCAATGACCACTGCAGGGCCGCCGTAAATCTCATTTGCGGCAACCAAATTTACAATACGGTCTGCCCCTACCGCTTTAGGGTTGTCCCGCTTAATAACAATACCTGTTTTCATACCGGCAGAGACAATCATAGGCTCAATATTAAAATATTTTCGAATTCCCTGGGTCAGAGAATACATAATATCCGGCACAACAGAGGAAATAATCACAGCTTCAATGCGACTCACGTCAAAACCTGATGCTTCAAAAAGATTATACAAGAAAATTCCTGTCTCATCAGCGGTTTTATTACTGCCTGTAGCCATACGCCAGCATTTCACCAGCTTTTCACCATGATATACACCCAAAACATAATTCGTATTCCCAACATCAATTACTAAAAGCATTTACTTTCCCCCTGTCGCCTATTCTTGTTCTTTTCGTATATGAGCCGTAACCCATGCAGAGCAAGAACAGGGTCATAAACATCAAATATCTCTTCCTTTTCATCAATGATTCTTGCAAGACCGCCTGTGGCAATCACCTTCAAATCAGGAAATCCTAACTCCTCACGGATACATTCAATCATGTAGATGGTTTCGCCAATATGACTAATCACAAGGCCTGCTTGCATACTCTCAATCGTTGTTTTGGTAATGATACTATCGGGGGCGACAATTTCAAACTTAGGCAAGTTTGCTGCCCTTTGGTATAAGGCCTCGGCACAAACCTGAAGTCCAGGTGCTGTAATACCCGTTACAAATTCACCGTTTTCATTCACCACATCATAGGTCGTAGCTGTACTGTAATCTATTACAATGGCAGGGCCGCCGTATCGCTCATAGGCCGCAACCAAATTCACAATACGATCTGTACCCATTTCTTTGGGATTTTCCATCCGCAGGTTAATTCCCGTTTTCATGCCCGAACGAACAATCATGGCTTCTCGCTTTAAATATTTGCGTATACCGTTTGTCAGGGAATACATTACGTTTGGAACAACAGAAGAAACAACCACTGCTTCTATTTCTATTACCGAAATGCCGGAATGCTGAAATAAAGAGCGGATGAGTATTCCTGTTTCATCAGAAGTTCGAGTGCTTAATGTGGATAATCTCCAATTGGCCACAAGGGCTTCTCCATCAAAAACACCCATAATTGTATTGGTATTGCTCACATCAATTACTAATATCATTTTGCCCTCTCCTCAAAACCAAAGCCTAAAAGGGTACGGGATAACCCGTACCCTTGTGATTTCCCTTAGTTTGAACGAATCTTTTTATATAATGCTTTTCTCAGTGTTTTAGAGACCACGCCACCCACAATACAGGTTGCCGGCATCTCTAACAAACCATTCACACCAACAAAAGTAAGTACAAACGCAAAAATGCTCAAATTGCCGACGCCAGCATTAATAGACTGAATATATTCTGTATTCCAGAAAAACAGCATCAATGCTCCCATAAACAATACTGTATTCAATAATGCGGCAATGATACCGCCTAAGAAAAAGCATATTGTTTTGGAACGATCCAGCTTTTCAACTGCAATAAATAAAATACCTGTAAGCCACCCCATGATGGCTCTTGTAGGCACACAAACAAGAAATGTCAAAAAAGGATTGATGCCCAAAAGGGCCGCGCCAAAAGGACTCATCCCAAAGCATTGATAAAAGCTGGTTAACCCAAAAACTGTGCCTAATAGCAATCCAGCTCTGGGGCCGATACTCATTGCACCAATTGCAACGGGAATGGTTATTAAAGAAACCTCCAGTCCTGCTGTTCGCAGATAACCCAAAGGGGTAAAGGACATCAGCAAGATAATGCCAATCATCATTCCTGTGGTGGTTAAATCTTTTACGGAAAGATTCCCTCCACTTTTTACTGCCACTGCTTGTTCACTCATTGTAATTGCTCCTTTCATTCTCACTCTTATGCCCCGCATCGCGGAAGATATAAGATTACTAGGTTTTCATTTGGCAGACTCTCCAAGCATTTCAGTATATCTGGCTTTTTACCATGACATCTTTAATGGCTTTTCCCAGAAAGGTTACCATGCACCATTATATCAGTTAATGAGAGAATTACAATATATTTTTGTGATTTTCGTTAATTTTTGTACAATGTTTTGTCATTTTTTACTGATTTAAAAGGGTATCCTTTAATTGTTCCCCGCCTTCTGTAAAAAACACAGTATACCATACCTTTAATGCACGAATCAGCTCTTTTTGAGTACGAATAATTTCTTTTATTTCCAACTCCGCACCAATTTCATCGAAGTTAAAATCATCTTCTTGTTTTACCGTTTCAAAGTAAATTTCACCGTCCTGATGAAAACCCATTAAAAAGGTACAGCCAAGCTTTTGTGCCGTTGTAACACAAATGATACGCACGTCCTCCTGAATTGCCTCAGGAAGTGCCTGAAATTTTGTTTCCAAATAATATTTCTGTTTTTCATAGCTAGCTGCCGCCAAAACCAAATCATTCACTGGTGTTTCCTCCTCTAATCGATACTTCTCCGGAAAAAACCACCTCTTTTTTTCCGTTGTCTTTTCTAATTACAACCAATTCCCCATCGGGAGTGATGTCTACTGCTTGGGCAAAAAAGGTTTCCTTCCCCAAAACTTTAACATCCTGATGAATGGTAGCGCATTTTTCTTTGTAGCGTTCAAGGAAAGGAGCAAAACTGCAATGAGCTTCCAAAAGCTCAAAATACAGCTTTTCAAAGTTTAGCAACACTCGTTGCAAAATATTCTTTCTGGAAAAGGTTCGTCCACTTTCCAAATAAAGAGACGTAGCTACATCCGAGAGTCCTTCTGGAAATTCTGTAGTATTGACATTAATTCCAATACCTACTATAACAAAATGGGTCTGTTGCATCTCGCACTCCATTTCAGTCAAAATGCCAACCAGTTTTTTCCCATTGAGCATAATATCATTGGGCCATTTTATGGAAGGGGTAAGGCCTGTTTCCTCCTCTATGCTCTGACAAACGGCGAGTCCTGCCAAAAGAGTCAAGACCGATGCTTGGGAAGGAAAAATACTCGGGCGTAATAATATGCTCATCCAGATGCCGGAACCTGCCGGTGCTTCCCAAGGCCGCCCCCGTCGCCCCCGCCCCGCAGTCATTTGCTCCGCAACCGCAATGGCTCCTTCTGATTCACCCCCTGCGGCTATATCACGCAGACGACCATTGGTAGTGTCTGTTTCCTTAAAAAAGTATATAGGATAACCCAGTTTTTTTGTAGCCAGCCCTTGGGCAATCTCTTTTTCATTATACATGGTATCATGTAAAATCAAACGGTAGCCCTTATTGGTAACCGCCTCAATGACATAGCCCTCTTCCCTTAGCTTTTTAATGCCTTTCCACACTGCCGCCCGACTAATATCCAATCTCTTTCCAATTTCTTCACCGGAAATAAACCCCTTTTCTTGACGTAAAAATTCTAAAATTCGATACATAATCATAGCCTCCGCTAAAAAAAGAGCGCCTATGAGACGCTCTTATACTGTCGTAAAACCTATTTCATAATAGGCTTTGCTCCTTCAAGGAAAATAGGGCGTTTCAACACTTTTTGGTGGCAGGAACGTATCTATTTGTCCTATACTAGCTTAAAGATAAATCAAAACCTTGAGGAGCCTCTACTATGCCCGCAAGCTGAAAATTAAGTGGGTTGGTAACATCCAAGGTTTGCTCACTCTCTAAGATAATTTTACCCTTTTGCCTTACTATTTACACGGCTCATGAATTTTTTTAAATCAATGATTGCACGGCCATGGGTTCCTTCACAAATTTTATCTACTTCATCATAAGCCTTAATCTGGAAGGTTAAAAGCTTACCGTTTACCTCTGTCACCTCAACAACAACCCGAACCTTCATCCCAACAGGTGTTGCAGCCATATGTTTAAAATCAAAAGAAGTACCAACAGTTTCCCAACCTTCAGGCAAAAAAGGCTTTACTGCGCCAATAGAGGTGCCTTCAATCCAAGATAACAACCTGGGGGAAGCAAACACGGGAACGTTGTCGTTGCCAAACACAGTGGCTGTATCTGCCTCCTCTACAAAATATTCTCTCTCAAAGGTAATGCCGGGTACAATATTGTTAAACTCCATTACACTTACTCCTCTCCATTTTCTCTTATGTTTAAAACTCAGTAAAACTCATTGTCAAATCGTTTGTGATTCCTAAAACTTCGTTACGTACGTCCTGATCAAACAATTTGCGGAATTCTTCCCCTGTTACCTTTTCTTTTTCCACAAGAAGCTTGGAGGAAGCGTGTAAAACTTCAATATTCTCTCTCAAAATACGTATTGCCTCTTCATAAGCATGGGTCACAATACGATTTACTTCTTTATCAATGGTTGTGGCTATAGCCTCGCTGTAATTGCGCTGGTGTCCCCAGTCTCTGCCGATAAACACCTCATTGCCCTCTTCGCCACCAAACTGAATGGGTCCCAAAATATCGCTCATGCCGTATTTGGTAACCATATTTCTCGCCATTGCCGTTGCCCGTTCAATGTCATTAGAAGCACCTGTGGTAATATCTTTAATTACAATAAACTCAGCAGCACGACCACCCAATAAGCTGATAATCTCCTGCTCCATAAACAGCTTTGTGTAATACATCTTATCCTCACCGGGCAAAGGCATGGTATACCCACCCGCCATTCCTGTAGGAATAATGGAAATGCTATGCACAGGATCCAGTTCACTTAAAACTTCAAACAAAATTGCATGCCCGCTTTCATGGTATGCTGTGATATATTTTTCTTTATCAGAAATAACTCTGGTCTTCTTCTCCGTTCCAACGCCAATTTTAATCAACGCCCTTTGGATTTCTTCCATATCAATTTCCGTTTTATTCACTCTCGCTGTCAATAATGCAGCCTCGTTTAATAGGTTTGCCAAATCTGCACCGGTAAAGCCTGCTGTTGTTTGAGCAACCACCTTCAAATCCACCTCGGGAGCCAATATTTTGCCCTTGGAATGCACCCGCAAAATGGCTTCTCTGCCCTTTACATCCGGTCTGCCCACATAAACCTGTCTGTCAAAACGGCCTGGACGCAAAAGAGCAGGGTCTAAAATATCTGCACGGTTTGTAGCCGCTATAATTATAACGCTATCGTTAATGCCAAAACCGTCCATCTCAACCAACAACTGATTCAGAGTCTGTTCCCTTTCATCATGCCCACCACCAAGACCAGCACCTCTGCGGCGGCCTACGGCATCAATTTCATCAATAAAAACAATGCTTGGTGCATGCTTCTTTGCCTGATCAAACAAGTCTCTTACACGAGACGCACCCACACCAACAAACATTTCAACGAAATCAGAACCGGAAATGCTAAAGAAAGGAACGCCAGCCTCACCGGCAACAGCCTTTGCAAGTAATGTTTTACCTGTTCCAGGAGGGCCTACCAAAAGCACACCTTTGGGAATTCTTGCACCCAAATTTGTGAATTTCTGAGGTGTACGAAGAAATTGTACAAGCTCTTCCAGCTCTGCTTTTTCCTCATCACATCCCGCCACGTTCTCAAAGGTAATTTTATTTTCCCCTTCAACACTCATCTTTGCCTTGCTCTTACCGAAGGATGCCATCTTTCCTCCGCCACCCTGAAGCTTATTAAAAAGCAGGATAAAGAAAAGAACCATGACAATCATCATAATCAGAGAAGGAAGTATTGTGGAAAGCAGACTTTCCTTTTGTACATCCTTCGTTGTAACTTCAATCTTACTACCGTCGGCGATTTTTTCATCTACAAGCTTCTGGAATGTAGAAACGCTGGGCAGATTTATGTTAATTACACTACCATCACTCAACGTTGCTTCTACCGAACCAAAATCTCCAACCTCTTTACTTCTGGTAATTTCAAGCTCTTTAATATTGTCATTTTCCAGTTCAGTATAAAGGTTGCTATAATTATACGCCTTTTGCTCCTTCTGGGGAGCGGTGATTGCCTCGCTATTGAAGGCCAGTACAGCCAAAATCAGAACAAAAATCATCGCATACAGCCCAATGGCCTTCCAGTATTTATTCAATCGATTCCCTCCTGTTGATTCAAAATTCATTCATAAATTTTTACCTAAATAATTCGTATCAGTTTATAATTTTATCACATTTTTACAGAAAAGGCAACGAAGGATTAGAAAAGATTAATCAAAAACACTGCCTTTTCCTACAAAAAAGAAGAAGAATTCCTTACTAGAACTCCTCCTCTTCTTTCATTCTATTCTTCGTCAAAGTTTAATACGCCTACATAATTCAAATTACGGTATCTTTGTGCATAATCCAGACCATAACCTACCACAAAAGCATCAGGAATGGTAAAACCAACATAATCTACAGGTACATCAGCAACCCTTCTATCAGGTTTATCTAACAATGTACAAATTTTGAAAGCTTTGGGCTCTCTTTTCAATAAAAGATCTCTCAAATGGCTTAAGGTTCTTCCGCTGTCAATAATATCTTCAATTAAAAGGACATTTTTTCCTGAAATATCTTCATCTAAATCCCGTAAAATTTTAATTTTCCCAGTGCTTTCTGTGCCATTTCCATAACTAGAAACGTCCATAAAGCTCATTGTAACAGGCATTTTCAATCTCTTAGAAAGCTCTGTTAAGGTCATTACTGCACCCTTTAAAACACAAACCAGCTCAACCTGTTCTCCACCAAAATCTTCATAAATCTGCTCTGCCATTTCTTCCAATCTTTTGCTGATTGCATCAGCGCTGATCATTACCTCTACTCTTTCTTTCATTCTTCAATGAACCTCCGTATCTGAACTGTTAAAAATTTTTTTGTATTTTCATCCGGCTGATATGCCGCAGAAACCCGCTGATTTACCACCCAAAGAATATCGTTCTCCGTGGCAATAAGGGGCAGGCTGTCACGCTCTCCCCTTGGAATTTTTTCATCAATCAAAAAGTCCTTCAGCTTTTTTCGTCCGTTTTTAATGGCAAGGCGATCTCCATTTTGTCTGGTTCGACAAAAAAGTGCACAGCCTATTTTATCATAATCAAATACTTTCGTACAGCTATCTTGGCTTTTTTGTGTTCTTTTTTCCGTACAAAGATAAATTCCCACAAAAAGCTTTGCTTCGGGGACAAAAATCTCCTCATTTAAAGGTAAAAGATAAGAAAAAGGCTTACTCATTTCATGCTCTTCTTTCAGAATGAATGAACCATAGCTTAATTCAGCCAAGATATGATTGGGCAAATGTAAGCTCTTTCCGCTTTCCTGACCTAACAAGTCCATCAACATTTCATAATGAACTGAGCCTATATCTTTTTTTCCTCCTATCTCTTCACACGCCATCGCCAATACCCGTTTGGCCATCACCCGATGCATGCTCTTTAAGCATTCCGCATCCAAAACGATTTCATTCTCATTATTTTCTTTCAAAGTCTTAATAAATAACGCCCTAGCCTGTTCTTGCAGAAATTCTTCTTCTTCAGCCATAATTTCAGCCGTTTGGGCAATATGCTCCGTGGCCTTTGGATAGATTTCCTCAAGGAGGGGCAAAACCTGATTTCTAATGCGATTTCTGGTATAAATATTTTCTCGGTTGGTGCTATCTTCACAATAAGAGAGTCCCTCTTCTTTGCAGTATCTCTCTATTTCCATTCTTGAGCAAAATAATAGGGGACGCATAATAAAATCTCTTACAGGGCGTATCCCTGTTAATCCCGAAACACCTGCCCCACGGCAAAGGCGCATCAATATGGTTTCACCTTGGTCATTTTTGTTGTGGGCAACGGCAATGAAGCCTCCCTGTCTTTCCTGCTCAAAAGCCTCATACCGCAACAGTCGACCAGTTTCCTCCGTTCCCAATCCTCTGACTTTGGCCTCTTTTGCTACATCAAAATAGTAAACCTTGCAAGGGATTCCACAATCATGGCAAATCTTCTGCACAAAGGATCTGTCTCCGTCGGCTTCTTCTCCCCGCAAACCATGATGTACATGGACAACGGTTATGCTCCATCTTTGCTCACAGGCAAACTTATTTAATAGGTGCAGTAATGCCACAGAATCTGCACCTCCGGAGACACCAACCACAATATGGGCACCCTGGGGGCACATATGATATTTTTCAATGGTCTGCCAAACCTTACTTTGCATATGCAACGCTCCAATTCAAACTATTGCTATTAATGAACCCCTATATTAATGGGATCTAATCTATGAAATATACCTTGTAATTCTTATATCAAAAACAAATATGTATTCACTTTACACGAAATTTTATAGAATGGCAATATCCACACTATAGATTACACCATTCTTCTACTGCAATCATCAATCAAAAAAGAACCTTCCCAGCTTTTTATGCTAAGGAAGGTCCTGCATCCTCTTTGATGCTGATTACTATTTACTTATTTTCCCCATTTCTCCTTCATATTTATACCAAATCTACGGCTATTTTTACGCAGTTTTCCTTTTTTTCCAAAAGCGACCTGCAACCACTGTCATATCATCCTTTGGGATATCTTTTATTTCTTTCTGGGCTTCTTTGAGAATATAATCTGCCGCGTCCTGAGGATTTGAAAGCGCCACGCTTTCCAATTTATCCTTCAGCCATCCCCCTGTAAGATTTTCTCCTCCCAAAGCTTCCGTAATACCATCGCTTAACAAAAATACCATATCCCCATCCTTTAACAGCATTTCATTTTTTACAATCTGAACCTGCTGTAAGATTCCTGCCGGTAAGGTATGAGAGGTAACCGTTAAAATTCGACCCCCACGGCTGATATAGGAAGAGACTGCACCAAGCTTTATAAATTCAGCTCGCCCATCAAATAAATCCACCGCGCAAATGTCCAGTGTGGCATACGTTTCTGTTCCCTTTCGTAACAGCAAGGCGGAATTAATCATTTTTACTGCCAAATCCCGTTCAAACCCCGCTTCTGTAAATTGTTCCAAAAGCTCAATGGCAGTACGACTTTCCTCGGCGGCTCCTTTGCCTTGTCCCATGCCATCAGACAGTGCCATCATGGCAATTCCCTTATCCGTTTCCAAAAATGCCGTGCTATCTCCAATAGGTTGATCTTCTTCCGCTGAAGAAAAGGCAGTTGCCGTTGTCAAACTGTACGATGGCACTTCCACAAAGGTGAGGGTACAAATACCGTCTTTTTGACAATGACAGGTATTTGGATCTTTTAAAACCATAGGTCGGTTCATGGTACGCTTTACCAAAGGCAATAGCTTGCTTTTGCACACACCTCTACAACCGCATCCACGAAAAGAAAGTTGAACTTGCCTGCCATATCGACTCTTCTCCTCCACAACCCGAACATCCTTCAGGCGAATGCCCTCCTTTGCGCATTCCTCTTTTATTAATTGCCCTGCTTGTTCCAAAAAGACACAACCAACCTCTAATTGCCCCGAAAGTCCCATTAAAATATCGCTTACCGCTGTCATTTGCTGGCTGACCAGCTCCCTGCACTCTGCTAGGCGGCCCAGCCAAAGGCGATCTCGACGATAACCCTCATAGGAATGGTTTACTGCATCTACAAAAGCTTCTTTTCTTGCACACATCTGGCAAAAATATTCTGGAAGCTGTGCTGTTGTAATATGTCCCCGTTCTTCACAATAGGATAACGCAGAAAATGTCATGCTATATGTTCGATACAGCTCTTCATTCCAGCAATAATGCGCCATTCCACACCCTTGGCAAGCCTTCTCCGCAATAGAATCCACCAATTTTGAAACATCTTTTTTATCCTGCACCTCCTCCTGTTTTACAAACGTCTTTGATAAAGCCGCAAAAGCCTGGGAAAAACCAAGGAGCCGCTCTTCCAACAGTTCTTTCTTTCTAATGTACTTGTCTTTGCTCCCCTCCTGCTCACGTAGGCTGCCAGATAACCAAACAAGACAGCTTTTGGGGGTAAGTAAAAATGTAGTTGCTCCTAATGCCCATCCTCCTGCCCATAAAGGCACGATTAAAGATGCATCCGTATAAAATAAAAACAGCAGTGGCGATAAAATCAGCGCAAGCACTAAGGGAATCCTGCCAATATCCTTCAGACACCCTGCAATTAACCCGCTGACACCAAGAACTGTAAAAAGCAATAAATCTATGCCCCCACAGAGATAAAGCAAAAATCCAAAAAGCGTCCCTGCCGCCGCTCCGCCCCCCATTCCATCACGCCATGCACAAGCGGCTAGAAAAAATGCAATAAAGAATGGTAACAGACCTTGTCGCAGATACGGTACCTCCATGCCGGAAAGTCCGGCTAATGCCCCCCCTAAGAGCAATACCATTCCCAAAGTCTCTTCTCGACTAGGTACCGAAACTCGCCTTTTCTCCCATAAAAACATGGCTCCCTTTTGTGCCAATAAAGAAATGCCAATGACCAGAGCACTTTCAACACCAGCAATGACAAAATAAAATGTCAGTCCGCCTTTGCTGATTGCATAAAAAACTCCAGCCAACGCCATGGCAAAAGCGCCCAGAATGGCTTTTTTCAGCATTTCTTCCCGCTCTGTAAATCTTCCTAGGGTCAATTGTATTGCGCATGCCGCCGCCAATGCAGCCCCTGCCTTTAAAGGCATATCCACAATACAGCCTGCCGCCACAGATATTAATGCGCCCCAGAATAGAATCCCTTCACCAAAAAACAAAGATATATATGCTATGCCCATGGGACGTAAAAATTGCAGCATTTCCGCCTTTCCCCAGCAAACACCCATTCCACATAAGAGCGCAAACTTCAAAATATCCTTGCCACAAATCAGCTTTGGCGTTTTCTCCCCATAAAATGGTACCTCAGGGGGTACCCCTGAACCTTGTCCTACTTGTTCTAAGATGATTTCTGTTTTTTCCATGCGTCTTCCCTCCATATTCCTTATTGTAGGAAAATATGACTGCTTTTTTTGTCATTTGCTGGAGGCGTAGAAGAAATTTTTTCGGCAAATTCTTTTATAATCTTACTTGTTCTTGGCTTAAGAAAACTACTTTGCGTTAATTTCACACATAAAAAGGGACTTGCTGTTCAATGACAACAAGTCCTTTTCTGTTTACATCCATTGATTAACGATGTGTTTCCGCTACGATTTATTGGTCCTCTGCAGTTATCTTTGTTACTTTATCTTTGCTGTTGACTTTTAAGGTAACATAACAAGTATCTCCCTTGTCTTCGCAGTCATCTAGAAGACTACTTAAACCTTTTAGTGACTTCTTGTAATCGTCCTCATCATATCTTCTGCCCAAGTTATAAGAGATGGTAACATCAGAGTCTACATCCCATGTATATTTTTTCCCCGATTTATCTTTAATCTTAATTTTATCATCGGAGGATGAGACACTGTACAACTCTCCCTTTTCTGGTTTGTCTTCAGTATCATCGTCATTTACAATCTTTGCAACAACTTTTGTAACTTCATCCTTGGAATTGAAATAGAGGGTAACGGTAATACTCTCATCACTGTCCAAATTATCCAACGCTGAGATAAGCTTTTTTATACTGCTGCTGCTTCCATCCAGTGTTACCGTTGTTTCACCTGAAGAAAAACTATATTCCTTGGTTTTAGAATCAATCTTCGCTCTAATGTACCAATTATCTAGACTACTCAAGGTTCCCTTTTTGGTGTCGCTAGAGCTCTCGTCCTCTGTAGTTGCCACAACCTTTGTAACCTTGTCTTTGCTGTTCAATGTCAGTGTAACGGTAATCTTCTCTTTGTAGTTCTTTGCAGTTTCGTTTTCACTATCCAATTTAGAAGCTGTTGTGGTACTGCCATTTAAGGTAATCTTTACGTCCGAATCCAAATCATAGGTGTAGTTTACATCACCGGCAGTAATAGCTATTTGATCTTTTTTCGTCTCAACATATCTCAAAGTGCCCTTAGTTGCCGCAGTATTTTTACCTACAATATCAGTAACCTCACCTTTGCTGTTAAAGGTCAACTCCACGGTATAGGTATAGTCCTTATAACTGCTCTTCAAAGAGGATAGTGTTACTGATTTATTGTCAATTTTTATGGAAGGATCCTTTAAATCATATTGGTAGCTCTTACCATCTACAGTAATTTTAATTGTAGAAGAAGTTATCTCTTTTAATGTCCCCTTTGACAAACCTGAATTCTTAGATGTTGCAGAAATTTTCGTAACCGAATCATATCTGTCTAAGGTTAAAGCTACAGAATAAGGAGCACTATCATAATTTTCAGTTATTGTAGAAAGCTTACTGCTTTTACCGTCTATTTCAACGTCCACATCTGGATCAAGATAGTAGCTATAGGTTTTACCTGCAGCCTTTAAATCAAGACGACGGCTGTTAATAAATGTTAACGTTCCATGGGTTTCATCTTCCATGAAGTCTATGGTAATCGTTGTAACATAGCCCTTGTTATCCAACTTTAAGGTTACAGTATAGTTATTGCTTTTATATTCGTCTAGCAATGTAGAGAAACGTACTGTTTTCCCATCATATTTGATTGTTACATCCGCATCAGAAAGAGGATATTCATAATCCTTGCTTCCAACCTCAATCTTTAGCTTTGAATTGCTCATATAGGTCAATTTTCCCGCCAGTGGGTTATTCTTGCTGGTCATAGCTTCAATTTTAGACACCTCATTTAGCTTATCAAAGGTCAGGGTTACGGTATAATCATAGTCTTCCATTTCACTTATTAATTTAGAAACGGAGGACTTGCTTCCGCCAATTGTAACACTAACACTATCTGACAAACGGAATGAGGTTTCATTACTGCCATCCTTCACAGTAATTTTACTGCTGGTTAAGTTCTTCAAAGGAAAAACCTTTGTAGAAATAATTCCAGCCTTAGATTTATTGATGACTACCGTACTGATATCAGTATTTGCATATGTAACCGTAACGGTATCCCCATTGCCAATATCTTTCAGCGCTACGGTTTCATTTTCATAAGTAACCTTTACAGAAGATTTCTTACCAAAAAGATTCACCCCTGAACCATTATCCGTTGCTACACTTAAGAATATATCACCATTAGTCAGCACCATGCTGTTTACAACAGTTCCGCTTACAGTGCCCGAGGTAGGTGCTGTGGGCGTAGTTGGTGTAGTTGGTGTCTGGGATTTAGAATCATTCAAGAAATTATAAGTTTTAACAGACAACACAGCCATTTCGGAACGGTTAATTTTTGCGCTGGGATTGAATTTATTGTCCGTATCCCCAACCATAAGGTTTTTACTGTTTAAAAGTGCCAAATAAGGTACAGCGTCACTCGAAATTTTGCTGCTGTCTTTATAGGACAGCGTTGCGCTATTGTTGGCAGTATAAATTGTTGCCAGTGCCTTTCCGAACATCAAGCCTACCTCTTCTCTGGTGGCGT
>JAEZPX010000033.1 GCA_023413275.1 Bacillota bacterium
CCATAACATTAAATAATAGTTAGGAGTAATTATATATAAGTCTCAAAAGTTATAATAAGAATGAAATTTTGTCTAAAAGTCTTAAAGAGAAAAAGCGTCAAGTTTTATATAAAATGTAACTCTCACAAACACATTAGTGTTTTTAAGTCAATTTCCATAGATACATATCTATTAAAATAAGAATTTATTATTGCAAAAATGTTAAATTAAAATCAATTGGAAAAACAATGACTTATCTAAATAGTTGAATTTTTCAATTTGTGTAGAGTTAGATTCCAAAAATAATACAAATTATTGTTAATAAACTACTTATGTTGTTTTTCTTTCAAAAAGTAAAGTAAATATTGATAGTTCTTTATTTTTGGTCAAGAGTTTAAGACAGATAACCCCCTATTATAGGAACGGATTGTACGTTAAAATATACTTAAAGTATAGGTAAAGTTTTAAAAAGGGAGGGATTTCTGTGGAAGGGACAGCGTTTCAAAAGATTATAAATGGATTTGACATTTGGCTTTGCGTCATTATTATGATCGCTATTGTAATATTACAATCTATTTTCTTTATGAAAGAGGCCTTAAAAGAAGCAACGAAAATTGGAATTTCTCAAGAAGCAAGGAAAGCAGCCATTCGTTCCGCTAGTATTACTGCCATTGGCCCTTCACTCTCTCCATTAATTATAATGATTGCAATGAGCGCAATACTTGGTACGCCCTATACTTGGTTTGTTTTAAATAATGTGGGAGCAGCTCGCACAGAGTTGGCGGCGGCTGCAATGGGAAGTTCTGTTGCCGGAGTAATGGTTATGGACGGGAATATAGGTATCAAGGCATGGACCTATGGGATATGGGCCGGTGTGCTGAATAGTGCTGGTTGGTTAGTTTTTGTCTTTTTGTTTAATCATAAAATGGAAAACATGGTAAATATCATGTACTCCAAGTATGATAAAAAGTGGATTAAGGCTCTTTTGGGCGGCGCAACCCTAGCCTTATTTGCTTATTTGCTTAGCAGTCAGCTGGTTGGAAGGTCGACAGCCAATTATGCTGCAGCAGCAATTGCAGGGCTATGTAGCTTTGTACTTGGTACAGTTCTGAAAAAGTACACCAGGCTACAAGAAGTTTCACTGGGATTATCTATGTTGGTTGGTATGCTTTTGACCCAATTTTTGTTTGGATAGATAATCGCAAAGAAAACCTTATAAAAGAAAACCTTTATATAGGAAGAAACACATTTTATTTATTTTTAAAGGAGGCGAAACTATGGAATTTCAACAAATGATTAATAGCCCCGGACTATGGATTGTTTCAAGCTTTTTAGTTGTTATATCTGTTTCTCAGGCTGTTGTTTTTATGAGGGCTGCATTAAAGGAAGCATCTTCAATAGGAATTGATAAAGATAGAAGAAAAGCTGCCATTCGTTCAGCAAGTATTACGGCATTGGGGCCATCCCTATCCCCTGTAATTACGTTGTTATCTCTAATTGTTGTAGTTGGTGCACCAACTACTTGGATGCGTCTTTGTGATGTAGGAGCCGCAAGAACAGAATTAGGCGTTGTTTCACTGACCTCAACCTTAGCAGGGGTAGAGGTAGGTAGTGCCGCATTTGGTTCGCAAGCTTTTTCTTATGCCCTTTGGGGTATGGCTCTAAATAATTTTGGCTGGCTCTTCGTTGTATTTATTTTGGGTCATAGAATGAGCAAGGTTGTAATTAGTATGAATGAAAAATATGATCCGGCATGGGTCAAAAAGCTAATGGCAGGTGCAACAGTTGGTTTGTTTGGTTATTTGTTGGCAAGTCAGATTAAAGATATGGCAATGCCTAAGCTTGCCCCGGCAATTATTTCAGCGGCTGTAATGTATATTTTAACAACAGTTTTCAAAAAGAATCAACGTTTACAAGAGCTTTCTTTAGGCATTGCAATGCTCGTTGGTATGTTTGGTGCACAATTATTATTTTCATAAATAGATAAGAGGTGACAATTATGTATGATAGTAAAATGGTAAAGATAGGTAGAATCTCCATGGGATTAGCAATTATTGCAAACTTTGTTCCTGCAATTTATATTGGGCTTCGTTACGGTGAAATGCCAACGTTGTCTGTTATATTCAAAATCTGGGGACTGGTTGCCGCAACATATGGTATTAGCTGGATTGTGCAACCGATAGCATATTATCCAACACTGGGAGCTACTGGTTCATATATTGGTTGGTTAGCTGGTTCTGTTGGTGATATCCGCATGCCTGCTGCATCGATGGCGCAAAAAATTGCGGGGGTTGAGCCTGGCACCCATGCCGGTGAAGTGATTGGCACCATTGGCACTTGCTGTTCTGTATTGGTGTCTGCAACAATGATTACTGTATTCACTGTCATAGGATCACAGGTGATTCCTTTGTTACCGGAATTTGTAACAAACTCTTTTTCCTATATTCTTCCTGCGCTGTTTGGCGCAATTTATACAGATATTGCGAGAAAAGATATTCGTACAGGAATTTCTACAATTATCATGGCACTCTTACTTATGATTTTTGGTGGTAAGATTGGTATTCCCGGCGGTGTACTTACATTAGTAATCGTTTTAGGTGGTGTATTAATAACCAGAGGTTTCTTTGTTATTGATAAGAAAAAGGCTTCGGAATAATAAATAAAATATATTTTGAAGCTTATAAACATAGAGCGATTTGTTTGATATGTAAAACTTATTTTTTTGATGGGTTTTATTGAATGCGGTGTTGAGAAAGGAGCTAGATGAATGTTTGATATTAAAATTGTAAATGGAACCATTTTGGATGGTTCGGGTGAAGCGCGCTTCAAAGGTGATGTGGGCGTTATAGGAGACAAAATCGCTGCTATTGGAGACTTGTCTAATGCAGATGCAAAGCAAACAATCAATGCAGAGGGGAAATTTGTTTCTCCGGGATTTATTGATTTTCATACCCATTCTGATTTATCTTTGGTTTATGACAGATATACAAGAAGCAGGATATACAGTGGGGTAACAATGGATGTTGTGGCCAATTGTGGAATTGGTGTTGCGCCCATTAGAGAAGAAAGAAAACAGGAGCTGATAGATTATCTTGGTACAAGAATCATTGGAACTATCCCTGCAAAATTGGAATTACCGTGGAATACAATGGAGGAATATTTCAATTATTTAGACAAAAATACGCCTGCGGTAAATGTTGTTGGTTATGTGGCACACGGACCTGTGCGTATTGACGAAATGGGATTTTCTAAAGAAAAAGCAACACCCCAGCAGTTGAAAAATATGAAGGCAGAGGTAAGAAAAGCAATGGAGGCGGGCTGCGTTGCTCTTTCCTCTGGGCTGGTATATTTACCTGGGGCATATACTACAAAAGAAGAATTGGCAGAACTGTGTAAAGAATTAATATCTTACAACGGCTACTATATTTCTCATATCCGTGACGAAGGAGATGAGGAAATGGACGCCCTGGATGAAGCAATCTATATTGCAAAAACAGCAGGTGTTCCTCTTCATATTTCTCACTTGAAAATAATGGGACATCGTAATTTCGGAAAAATTGATAAAGTGTTTGAAAAACTGGATGCCGCGGAGGCAGAGGGGTTAGAGGTAACCTTTGATTGCTATCCCTATGCGGCAGGAATGACATCCTTGGGAGCACTTCTACCACCATGGGCATTTGAGGGTGGCGTGGAAAACATGATTCAGAGGTTATCTGTTCAGGAAAACAGAGAAAGAATTGTGAAGGAGTTAAAGGAAGGAATCCCAGGTTGGCAGTGCTTCTACCGCATGGCAGGGGGGTGGGATGGCGTAGTGCTTGCCTCTGTTATGACGGAAAAAAACAAGTACGTGGAAGGGAAGAAGATGTCAGAAGTGGCAAAAATAAATGGGGAAGACCCATTTGATACATTCTTCCGCCTTCTTATTGAAGAAAAGAGTAAAATTCAGGTGGTTGTATTTACCCAGGGTCAAGAAGATACGGATCGGGTTGTTTGCCATCCAAAGACATGTTTTGGTTCTGATAGCATGGATCTTTCCATGGAAGGATTGCTTTCCATCGGAAAACCTCATCCTCGTGCGTTTGGTACGTTTGGACGAATTTTTGCCTATTATGTTAGAGAAAAAGGCCTGTTGACCTTTGAAGAAGCAGTGAAAAAGATGACATATCTTTCTGCAAAAAGGCTGGGAATTGTAAACGAGAGGGGTTTGCTAAAAGAGAATTATTTTGCAGATATTACAATTTTTAATCCAGACATTATTGCGGATAAAGCTACTTATGATGATCCAAAGCAGTATACGGTTGGCGTGGACTATGTTATTGTAAATGGGCAGGTTGCACTTGCAAAAGGAAAACAAACGGATATTTGTGCAGGCCGTGTGATTAAAAATCCAAGTCGATTTGGAAAAGAGAAAGCTTGAAATTGGAGATTTATATAACTAATTCTTAGTTTAGCAATAGATTATAAGAATTTCTTGGGTATATTACATTCATTTCTATAAGCAATTATGGCCAGCGCCGAAATGACGCTGGCTTTCGCATTATGTAAGTTTAGATGATATAATTTCGAAATCGCTATGACAGACCAATCAATTAGTCTTGATAAATAAAAGAAGCAGGATTAAATTGCCTGACTGGTTATCTTGCAGTAATATAAGTTTCTTTTAAGTTGGCCTATCATTGTCAAAGGTAAGCTTGATATTTCGAATTATATAATAAAAGAAAAGGTCTTTTTTGGTGAAATCGTTTATAATAGAAGTATACAAAAGAAAAGGGGGAGGCATATGAAAATACTTTACGTGGGTCCATCTATGATTACTGATAAGCTGCTATTGGTAAGCCAAAAGAATTTTCCAAATCTTGAAACCGGGTGTATAAAATATAATAGGTATATAGAAGTACCAGAATTAATGGATCAGTATCAAGGGAAAGCAGATGCTGTACTTTTCGCTGGAAAAACACCGTTTAAATATTATGAAAAAACACGAAATGACTTTGTATTATGCGACTACTTACCTCGTCATGAAACTACATTATACCGTGTTCTGCTGGAGATTACTTACTTTTTAAAATATGATATTAGCCGATTGAGCGTGGATACTTTTGATAAAAAGATGACCAAACGGCTTTATAAAGAAATTGGTGTTGAATTTCGAGATGAGAATATGTATTTTGCAGAACAAAAATATCTCGAAGAATGCTACACTGATTTTATAATAGAATTTCATAAAAGTAATTTTAACAACAATAAGGTTTGTTGTTGTATCACTGGGCTAGAAGAGGCGTACTACATTTTGAAAAAAGAAGGACTTCCTGTGGTTTTAGCTACCCCATCGGAAGATGTAATGCTCCAAGGCATCCAAAGTACTATGATGCGTTGCATTGCTCAAAAAAACAGTGAAAATCAAATTGTAGTAGTTACAATAAAATTAAATATTCCGTCGGAATACTCATTGATGAAAGATGATGAATATGCATATCTTTCTCAGAGAATTAAGGTGTTGGATAAACTATATCATTTTAGCAGTCGAATTGATGGGGTGTTGATAGAGCAAGGTAGAAGCGAATTCATGATTTTTACCACAAAAAAGATTATTGAATTGGAAACAAAAAACTATCGAGATATTTATTTGTTAGATTTACTGAAAGAGGTTTCTGTTATTAATACGTATATTGGAATTGGCTATGGAAAAACGGCAAATGAAGCTAAATTTAATTCTTATGAAAGTATTAAGTTGGCACAAAGGCATGGGAATCAAACTGCATATGTTGTTTTTGAAAATAGTCAGATTCTTGGCCCATTAGAGCCAATTTCACCGAAAAAAAAAGAGGATAATTTTGATGAGCGCTTTTACCAAATTGCAAAGGAGACAGGATTAAGCGCCAACACAGTATATACAATATTCAGTAATATTACAAAGGAAGGAAAAACTGAATACACTTCAAAGGAATTAGCCGATATTTGTCGTGTTAGTATTCGCACAATGGATAGAATTATTTTACGCCTAACAGATGCAGGGTACTGCCAGGTGGTTGGGGAAAAACTAATGAGCAAATATGGTCGACCTAGTAGAATCCTTCGATTCAAGCCCCTGTTGCTATTTTGATTTTTAAAATACTTAAAAGATGATTGGGGAAATTGGCTAGTAGTAGGAAGAGTTAGCAGATCATTTTATGAAAGGGAGGAAACAACAAGACGCGGTACGGTGAGCACTTTTAGATGAGACATATCTTAATTTATAAATGTATAGTATGTTTTTTAAATTTTCCCTTGACAGAACAGGAATGGCATGTTACTATAAGATTCCTTGCTGAACAGCTTGGAAAATTTAAACAGCTTTTCGCAGGAAGTGCATTTTTCAGTAAATGCAGAATTGCGACAAAAAAGTT
>JAEZPX010000041.1 GCA_023413275.1 Bacillota bacterium
ACCTAAGTATTATTTCTACTTATCCCGATAAAAAATACACAACTTTAAGACAAGCCATTGCCAAATATACAGGGGCAAGAACAGAGCATATTGTTGTTGGAAATGGCTCTACCGAGCTAATTTCCACTTTTATTCAAACTGTCCATGCAAAAAAAAGCATCATCATTGGTCCCTCCTATTCGGAATATGAAAGAGAAGTGACCCTTTGCGGGGGCTCTTTCACCTATTTTCCTTTGGAGGAAAAGAATAACTTTTTTATCGATTTGCCCCAATTACTCCAAGCATTGACACCGGAAATCGGTATGCTGGTTATTTGTAATCCAAATAATCCAACCGGTTCTGCCTTCACCACCAATCAGCTTGAAGAGGTACTAAAGCACTGTAAACAAATTGGTGCATCCGTTATGATAGACGAAACTTATATAGAGTTTTCCGATAATTTAGATGAAATTTGTGCCATTCCCTTGGTGGAAAAATTTGATAATCTATTTGTGGTTCGTGGAACATCAAAATTCTTTGCAGCTCCCGGCATTCGCTTAGGCTACGGTGTTTCTTCCAGCGAAAGCTTTTTGGATCGCCTAAAAACCAACCAAGACCCATGGAGTGTGAATAGTCTGGCGGCCTTTGCCGGGGAAAAAATATTCCAAGATACCTTGTTCCATGAGACCACACAAAAATTAATTTCCGATGAAAGAAAAAAAGCATTCGCAGAACTCGCTACATGGAAAAATGTGAAAGCATTCCCTTCTGGGGCAAACTTCATTTTGGTGAAGCTACTGACTGATAAAATCACTGTTGCTGCGCTTTTTGAAAAATTAATCCAAAAGAAAATGCTTATCCGTGATGCTTCTTCTTTCACTTTTTTGGACGAGTCTTATCTACGTTTTTGTATACTCTCTCCAGAAAACAATGCTGCATTATTACAGGAATTAAAGCTTTGGATAGAGTAAAAAACTGACATCATTATTTTTCTCAATCAAGCACATATTACTTTAAAACCCAAAGGTTTTGAGGTGATTATTTTGAAGCAATCAATCAGCCATAAAGAACTCAATGGCTATCTAGATCTACTACGTGATACCATGACGGACGGGCGAAATTTCCCGCCGGCTCATGTACTTTTTTTTGACAGCCGCAGCTTTTATTACTATTTTGCCAAGTGTCCCTGCGGCAATAAAACAGTTGAGGAAATCCTTTTGCAAATGGAAAGTTGTATTCCTTTGGCAATTACCGAGGAAAGTCTTCAGCTTTTTTTATCTGCCTACAAGGAGAAGGATACTAATTATTTTACCCATTCCTTTTTAGAAAGCAGTAAAGCAGATTTTCTTCTTTTGATTCGCCACACTGCGGAGGATGAAGGCAAATGGCATGCCGTCATCAACCTGTGCGACGGCTTACCGCAAAAAAATCTTTGTTAGCCCCATGAGAGGAGCGCTCCCAATGGCTCAATACCCATATCGAAGCCTGAATGAATATTACAGAAACTTGTTTGGCAAAAAAACCGCAAAAATCTCTTTGGATGGTGGCTTTACCTGCCCCAATCGGGATGGTACTCTATCCACAGGGGGATGCATTTTTTGCAGTGAAGGCGGATCGGGGGATTTTGCGGAAGATGCCACCCTTTCCATTGCATTGCAGATTGAAAGAGGCAAAGCCCAAACCCGGAAAAAGTGGCCTGATGCATGTTATATTGCCTATTTTCAGGCATTTACCAATACCTACGCCCCTGTTGATGTTTTGCGGGCAAAATATGAAGAAGCACTCGCCCAGCCAGATATTTCAGGCATTTCCATTGCTACCCGTCCTGATTGTTTGGATGATGATGTATTGGCATTATTGAAGGAGATTTCAAGCAAAACAAAGCTTTGGATAGAATTGGGATTGCAAACGGCAAATGAGGATAGTGCAAGATTCATTCGCCGTGGCTATGCTAACGATGTGTTTGTGGAAGCTGTGAAAAGATTGCAACAACTGCACATTCCTGTCATAGCCCATGTTATTTTGGGACTTCCGGGAGAAACTAGGGAGGATATGTTATCCACTATTCATTTTCTAAACAATCTGCCCATCCACGGCATTAAACTGCAGCTCATGCATGTTCTTGCTAACACAGACATGGCAACTCTTTACGAAACAGGGGTTTATACACCCTTAGAAAAAAACACCTATGTGGAAATTGTTGGAAAATGCATCTCCCATTTGCGTCCTGACATCATTATTTACCGTTTAACTGGTGATGGTGATAAAAGTATTCTTTTGGCGCCATCGTGGAGTTTGCATAAGCGTGATGTTCTAAATCGACTGCATCAATTTTTAAAGGAAAAGGAAATTCATCAGGGTGATACCTATAATTGATAAAATTTACTCTATCCTTTTTTGAAATTGTATGCTAAAATATAAAATATTTTGAAAGGAGACCTGAACAGTGGCTGATCCCATTCGACAATTAGCGGAACATAAATTGATTATACTGCATCTGGTGCAAAAGATGGGAATCTCCCTTTCAAACAGCGAAATTTGTCAGTTTTTGTTAAATAAAGAATATATGAATTATTTTTCCGTTCAGCAGTATTTGGCTGAGTTGGTAGATGCAGGCTGGCTGGAAAAATCAAAAGAACATAATAACACTCGTTATACCCTTACTGATGATGGTGAAGATGTTATAAACTACTTTCAAAATCATGTGAGTGAAAGTGTGAAGGAAGATATCAGCATTTATGTAAAGGAAAACAGCAAGCGTATTCGTGCGGAATATGCAGTCACCGCCAACTACTTTCCGGAGTTTAACGGTGATTTTCTTGTGAAATGCGGATTATGCGATGATGATGGTGCGCCACTCATGGAAATCAGTGTTTCTGTTGTTTCCAAGCAACAAGCACAGCAAATTTGCAGAAATTGGCGTAAGAATGTAAGTCATTTCTATGGTTCCTTTCTAACATCCTTAGTTGTGAGTGATGACCCGATTCCCACTGAGTTTAAAGCAAGGTTAGAAAACTTTCCGGAACCCAATCCCGAGGAACAAAATTAACTGAATTACATATAATATTGAATTTTTTGCGGCTTATTAACCTAAATGGAAATAGCCGCTTTTTGTTTTGAAAAATCTAATTTTACAGTTCTTGACCCCCCTCGCCTTCTTTGAAAATCAAGGACACATTGTTCTGTCTAAGATAAGGCACCATACTAAATATGAGCCAAATTATTTTGCCTCTTCTACAAAAATCTCACTACATAGAAAAAGGAGTCGCTTGCAACGACTCCTAAAGACCCATTTCTATTGATTATTTATCATACCTTGCTTCTAAACGGTAAATGGGCATTCCTTGAGCAGAAAATTTCTCCTCATATTCTGTCATGATGTTTCCCTCATAATCGCTATTGTGCAAATCTAAAGAAATGTTTGAAAGCTTCCAGTTATCAGCGCAAAATTCGTTTAATGAAAACTCAAACAGATTTCGATTATCCGTTTTGAAGAATACTTCGGCATGCTCTCCCATAATTTGACGATAACTCTGTAAAAATCCCCGATAGGTTAATCGGCGTTTATACATTCTCTTTTTCGGCCAGGGATCAGAAAAATTCAGATACAATCTCTGAAATTCCCCCACCTCAAACAAATCTGAAAGGTTTGCGGCATTTTCCCAAATCAAAGCTAAATTAGGCAGCTCCGTATCTGTCCTTCTCGCCGCAAGGGCAACCACTGATTGTTGTCTTTCAATACCAATATAATTATTTTCAGGATATGCTTGGGCGTTCTTTGTTATGAAGCCCCCTTTTCCACACCCTATTTCCACATAAATTGGATTGTCATTTCCAAAAAACTCCGCCCACTTTCCCTTTCTTATAGGTGCGTCCTGAATCACCCTGCTGTTATTCTCAAGCTCTGCTTCTGCCCAAGGCTTCTTTCTGATTCTCATAGCGTTCTCCTTTAATTCTATAAAATCTCATAAAGGTATCTTACTATTGAACGCCTGGAAAGGCAAGTCTATTTCTTTGTAAAAATCCAATAACCTAAAGCTCCATCATCCATTTTTCTGAATTCCTCGAAACCTAGCTTTGAAGCTTTTGTACGGTCTGGTACCTCGTCGGTTCCGGGTACGCCAATAGAATACCCTTCATTCTGAGGCTTCCAAATTAGATGATGATATTTTTTCATTGCTTTGATTACAAAAAAATCTTTCATCCACGCTAAAGGAATCCCTTCCAGAAGTACCATTTCCTCAATGGAAATACATTTCCACGGCGTGTCATCCTCCCCAAAGGGATAAATATTCATATTCTCTTGCAACAGCTTATACCTATCCAAAAACTCTTGGACAGTCTCATTCCTATCCTCCAAAACCTCTTCAACTGAGTTCTGGGGCAAATCTTCCGCAGATAATGCTACCTTTGCAGGTTCTTGCAGGGTTGAGCTGGTAACAACACTCTTCGCCACTTCTTTTTCTGAAGAATCCGTTTCCAAGGTTTGGGAGACCTCCACATTTTCAGCCTTATGAAGATTTCTCCGCCCTGCCCGTTCAATTCGCTCCATTTCTTTGGAAGTAAAAATTCCATCTTCCTGCAATTCCTCAAGCTCATTTCGGAATTTCTCTAAAAGTCCACGGAAGCTGCCGTGATAGCTTTCTTTTTTAATTTCTTTGGCTAAAGCAGGTTCCTCTTTTTGGCTTATAGTCTCGATTTTTGCTTCTTCGTTTTTAATCCCATCTCTTTTCCAATTTACTTTCGGAAGTCCAAATGAAAGTCCACTCATTGCCATTGCCTCTGCTGCGGCTAAGGTCGGCCCCTGAGGCACTTCTTTTACTTTTTCTGCTTCTTTTGCTTTTTCCACTTCTCTTATTCTCTCAACTTCTCTTGCTTTTTCAGCTTCCGCAGTTTTTGCAGCTTCTCTTGCTTTTTCAGCTTCCGCAATTCTCTCAGCTTCTCTCGCTTTTTCAGCTTCTCTTATTTTGTCGATACTCTTTACATTTTCCTCTTCTTTTCTATTTTTCAATTCTTGCTGCCCTTCATTTTTTTGTTTGGCAGGTTCTTTAAAATATGTACGCCAATCTGTCTTGCTTGCAAAATATGCAGTCAATGGCGCAGAAAACCCTCCATCGGTCTCTGCCAAAACTGCAACTGTGTTAAAATCCTCCACGGTAGAACTTCTCTCTCCAAGACGATCCGGATTGAAGTCCCACTTCAATTCACAATGACCCGCTGGGTCTGGCACCAAAACACCGCAGAAAAGGTTTGTTTGCTTCTCCTTTTCACCGGCTATGGCATAAACAGCATATCGTCCTCTTTGAATCGGGCGTAAGCCTTGTACCGTCAGGCTAATTCTTCCCGTTCCATTTTTAATCTCCATTACACAGCTTCCCCAAGGTGCTCTTTGACCCAAGCCATAGCCTGCCGTTTCCTGTCTGAGCATCAGAAACACCTTGTCATATCTTCTATTATACATACTCGGCCTCTCCCCTTCGTTTGTCACTTGTCCATCGCTATAATTTATGCATATCAAAAATAAAAAAGACCATGAAATGAAAAAAAGCATCCCCAAAGGATGCCGTAAACACAACATAAATGATAGTCGATATTCTATTTCCTCCAACGAATGAAAAAGAGGAAAGCCAATTTTGATGATAAAGAGATGTTATATGCCCCCTAATGAAAATAAAATAATATGGCCTATAGAATAACAAAATTCAAAAGTTTTATCTTCTATCCCATCTGATTTGTAAAGCATCCGGATAATAATTAAATACTCATTTTATCTATTTCTTAAAACTGAACACTAAAACGTTCATCTTTCAATAAAGAAAATCAATGAGCAAATATGCTCAAACTCTATCTAAGCTTCCTCTCTTGGCTTGCCAGAAAGGGCAAGTGCTGTATTTTTATATCCCATCTCCAAAGAAATATCCTTCCCAAACCAACTTGGGGCAACAAATGCTTCCGCTTCCTCCATCGTTGGAAACTCCACCTCCGTTGTCATTAACCCTTCTAATTCCCCCTGGTAAAAGTCTAGCTCAGCCATATAACCATTCTCAATGGGAATATAATACCGTTTTTTTCTAACACAATTCCCCTCGGTTTTTTTGAGAAGACAATTAAATTCCTGCTGGTTTATCTCAATTTCAAATTCTTCCCTCGCCACATGGCCCTTTCCTTTCACCGTCAAAAAATACTGCTCTTGGCTCTTGCGAATGCGTATTGTTGGTTGAAAGGAAATATAAGCTTGTATCATTTGTTTGCACAAGAAATTATCCAAGGAAAAGGGAATCTCCTTCGTTAAATATTTTTTTTCAATTTCCAAATAACCACCCCATATGTTTTTTTCCAGCATAATTCCTACCCCACTAATGTGTCAAGGGCATTCTTGATAATTTTTGGATTTTCGAATATAATAAATCTGATATACATTTTCAATAAAAATGGAAATACGGAGGTAAAGCCCATGAAAACTGTTTATATTTTTCTTGCAGAAGGGTTTGAGGAAATAGAAGCGGTAACGCCCCTAGATTTGCTGCGCCGTGCTGGAGTAAATGCAAAATTTGTTTCCATCGGTTCATCCTTGCAAGTAAATGGTGCCCACAATATTTGTTACACTGCGGATATTTTTTTTGATGAGGCTTCAGCTAATAAAGCAGATGGCATTGTTTTGCCCGGTGGCATGCCTGGCACCCTAAATCTTTTGGCTCATCAAGGTCTGTGCAACTTTATTCAAAGCTATTATGAGGAACAAAAACCTGTATGTGCAATTTGTGCAGCTCCCCTCATTTTAGGCGAATTAAACCTTTTGAAAGGGAAAGTTGCAACAATATATCCAGGCATGGAAAATAAGCTGCTTGGTGCGGTTCCATCCAAAAATCAAGTATGTGTTGATGGAAATATCATTACTTCCCGCGGACCAGGTACAGCAATTCCTTTTGCTTTAAAACTTGTTGAAATTTTTGCAGGCAAAGAAGCGGCCGATAAACTTACAGCCGATATTGTTTATCAGTTATAACAATCTCTCCAAAAATAAGTGGCAGTTCTGCTGGTAAAAAACAGTTTTTACCCAGTTTTTCTGCGGCAGCTTCAACATCTTTCAGTTCCAAGTCATATATGTATGAAATCTCTTGTGGCGTGTAGGAAGCCGACATTCCCCGAGAAAGCTCTCTGCCAAACATTTTGCAGATCAGAGATGGCCCTGTTCGCATTAAGTGTAAAAAAGTGCCTTTTGTTATAATTGCAAGTTTTTCTTGTTCCAATATATTTGAAAGCTCCGATGCGGACAGACATAACAGCTCCGAAACCTGTTCTTGTGCATAAGGTTGCGTCTCTGTCTTTAAAAAAATATCTATCGCTGCAATTTTGGGCTGAATTACCCTTTGATAAAAATCTAAAAAAGTCTGCATATGTATCCTCTCCCTAATTGTTCTCTCATCATTGTAACAGGATGAATCAGGAGAAAGCCACAGGGAATGGATGGAAGAGAGGCAAAGCATGAATGCAATCCAAAAATATTTCAAATACCGGCAAAGTCTGATTGACCAATACATCAAAGGGGATATGACAAAAAAGGAATATCTCCAAAAAAATTATGAGGCTGTTGTCTATGGAAACATTGGGCCTTTCACAAATATGGATACTGTAGAAAAGGCATTATTTAACTACCAATACTACAACGCTTTGGCAAAAGAACAAAAAACAATCAGCACCACAAAAGATATGGATTATGAACTGAAACAAGATTCCTTAGAACAAAGCAGCTTTTACTACCATAAAAAGGACAAAGCAACCCTTGCGGTCTTACGGATGCTTGACTATAGAGGAACAGAGGCCTATTTTGTAAAAGTACACAGTAAATATCTTAAGGGAAAACTTTTTGAAATTGTAATTGAGGAAGAGGATATCATTCTTCATTCCACCAGTACTTTGATCTTAAAATGCTTACGGGAAGAAGGCGTTTTCAGTGAAGGTGCCCGAAAATCCTTAATTGATGACTATGTGAACCATCGGTATTAAAGTTTTCAATCTATGATTCAAAAAAAAATGGGGCTCTATAATAATATAGGCCCTTTTTTCATATTAAATTAACTATGTAATTCTATTCTTTTGACAATAATTTTAAAACAATCCCAAATCTCCACTAAAAGAGTCCAACTTTGGAAATATATTTATCAATAAGCTGTAATTTCGCTTCTGTTGAATAGCCCATTTTTCTGCTGATAAAAGAGCATAACAACTCCATGGTAAATAAAACCCCAACATAGGAATTGAAGAATGTATTGCTATCCACACTCACTGTCAGCAACTGGGTGGCATACTGAGCCAAGGGAGAGCTTGCCTTATCTGTAATCAAAATAATCTTCGCCCCAGCATCATAAGCCATTTGTGCCGCCAATAAATCCATTTCAGAATATCTGGGGAAGCTGACTGCAATAATGCAATCGTTCTCTGTAATATCACAAATATGGTCAATAACATTCAATGCTGGGTGGTTAGTTTCATAAACATCAGTCAATAAATGCTTTAGCAACAACAGCATCATATCTCCAATACAGGTGTTTGCTCTGGAAGTAACAATAAATTTCCGCTTACTACCCGCTATTAGCCCGGCGGCTCGTTCGAATGCCAGTGTATCATTATGATTAATGGAATATTTTAAGTTTTGCAGCACATTGGAAAAATAGCTTTCTACAATATCGCTTTGCCCTAATTTGCTAATGGACAGCTTAAGCCTTTCCGAAGGCACTGTAATATTATCTGACACACTATTGATTCTTTCAGTATAAGTCTTTCTAATACTTTTTTGAAAATCCATAAATCCAGAATAACCCAGCGTTCTTGTAAACCGGATAACTGATGAATCGCTGACATGAAGCCTTTTTGCAATATCGGTAGAAGTAATAAAACAAGATTCCGCAAAATTGTCCAAAATAAATTCGGCAATAAGTTTTTCTTTTTTTGTCAGTTTAACGCCCATCAGTTGCGCTCTTAATTCCTCTGTCACACCCTTCACCCCTTCAATATATAAAAAATGATATATCTATCTTAATAAAACACCTTTTTATTTCATAAAATACTATCGAAAGTAAATATATTCCTATTGCTACATTATAACCTTATCAATACCATAATTTCAATACAAAACTGCAAAAGAACTTGAAAGAAAAGATTAATATTTTTTTCATAACTATATATTGTTTCAACTATCATATTAGTATATAATATAGATTCAAAGTATAGTAAAAATCAGCATGGGTCTCACTCCCATGCTCTTTTTCAGGAGGAATTCAATTGGCTGAAACTATTGCAAACTGGTTTGTTACAAATTTACAAGGTTCCATGGCAAGGGAACTAATTGTATTCATCGTATCTATGTTGCCCATTCTGGAACTTAGAGGTGGTATTATTGCAGGTTTTGCCATGCAAATGGATTGGCTGCCAACTTTCATTATTGCATTGATTGGTAATCTACTGCCCATTCCGTTTATCTTGCTTTTTATCCGCTATATTTTCAAAGTGTTGGAAAAAACACCACTGCGCAACTTTGTTGCATGGTGTGAAAATAAAGCGAATGCAAAAAGCGATCAAATTCGTAAATATGAGTATTTGGGTATATTTCTCTTTGTTGCAGTTCCTCTGCCCGGCACAGGGGCATGGATGGGTGCTTTAATCAGTGCACTGCTTAACTTGGATCCCAAAAAGTCCTTCCCTGTCATTGTATTGGGTGTATTTACTGCAGGTATTATTGTATCTATTTTATCCTTCGGCTTATTAGGCCGCTTAGGCTTTGGCGCATAAAGGAGGCAAGCATGACAGAACGTATATCCACCCCTTCAAAAACAAAACAGATTATTGAGGAGAATCATTTTACTTTCAAGAAAAATTTCGGGCAAAATTTTCTCATCGACTCAAATATTTTAGATAATATATCCCAATGTGCTGAAATCAGCAAAGAGGACTGTGTGTTGGAAATAGGCCCGGGC
>JAEZPX010000051.1 GCA_023413275.1 Bacillota bacterium
GTTTGCGATTACAGCGATGTTGTAAAGGCAGCTTTCATCAACGTAGTAACATCCGGTAGAGACAACGACAACCTGTTCACAACAAAGGTAGTTGTACCTGTTGGCGAAGCTTACTTGCTTGCTGGCGAAGCAAAAGTTGAATTGGATGCACCTGCTTACATCAGTGCAGCTGGTTACACAATGCTTCCTGTAAGAGCAATCTCCAAGGCTCTTGGCGTAAACACAAACAACGTATTGTGGAACGCAGAAACAAGAACAGTAACTGTTATGTATGCTCAGAGAATCATCACTATGACTGTTGGTCAGAAGACAATCTATGTAAATGGTTCCGCTATCCCTGCATCCTCCGCTCCTGAAATCAAAGACGGCAGAACATTCTTGCCTTTGAGAGATTTAGGTACAGCTTTGGGCGTAACAAACGTTAACTGGGACGCAGCAACAAAGACAGCTACATTGAACTAATCAATCGTAACTGAAATTAAATCTTAAAGGCTTGCCTTTAAGTAACCCGAAAGGGGCAGACATTGTCTGCCCCTTTTTTATTGTAAGTTTCAGGAAAAACAATAAAATCTACGTAAGAATTGATTAAGATATCCTTAATTCGCTGGTGTTTTCGTAAAAATATGATATAATTGGTTTTATTATAAAAGTAAATGAACCTTTAAGGAGGAAATACCATGAAAAAAATAATCGGGAGCACCAGAGGTGCTGTGGCACTGGCTCTGGTGGTAACTCTTTTTGGTACTACAGCATATGCCGCAGAGACTGCTCCAGTTGCAGAAACAGTTGCAACCCAAGGCGAACAGGCGGCTCCTGTTTTGACTGTTGAGGAAGCACTGGAGAAAGCAAAAAAACATAGTGTGGATTTGGCTGATTTGCAGAAACAAAGCGATTTTTTGCAGGAAACCAAAGAGGATATTTGGGATGCAGTAGGTACTTTTTCAGTTCCTACCTATGAATATCAGAAATGGGTAAATGATGCGGTATATAGTTACACATCCGGCATTTATTCTACAAATAGTGGTATGACTGCAAATAAATATACTACCCAAATTACAAATTTGGTGTTAGAAACTACCGTGAAAAGCACGTTTTCATCTATTGTAGAAAATGAAGAGTCTCTTGAATTATTAAAGGAAATGCAGGCAATAAAGAAAACTTTGTATGAACAGGGACAAACCAAGTATAATTTGGGGATGCTGAGTAAGTATAAGCTGGATCAATTAAAAGCAGATTATGATACCAGCAAAGTAAATGTATATCAGTTAGAAAGAAACTTGGAACAAATGTACATAAACCTAAATAATTTGATTGGTGAATCAGCAGATAAGAAGTATGTAATAGAGTATGATGTTGAGTTTGAACCCTATGTTTTACAAGGGTCTTTGGAGGCATATATTAATGCGTCTCTGAAAAATGATTATTCCATTCTATTAAAAGAGCAGGCTGTGGAAGATGCTAAGTTTAATAAAAACTATGTATCGGAATCTACTGTAGACAGTACCAATAAAAAGAATAAGCTTACTTATGAATCTGCGCAAAGAGCCTATAAATCAGCAAAAGAGGATAAAGATATTGCTATCCGCAATGCATATATTCAATTGCAGCAATCGGAAGCAAATTATAATCAATTAAAAGCTGATTTGGAACAGACAAAGGCTACTTTAAAAACTGCTGAGGTAAATTATAAAATCGGAAATACAACAAAACTTACGCTAGATCAAGCTCAATTAGCTGTTACAAAGGATGAGTTTGCGCTGAAGAGTTTTGCAAGAAGTTATGATATGCAAGTGTTCGCATTTAAAAACACAAGCTTAATTTCCGGTGGAAGCACAGGCAACAGTGGAAGCACCAAAACCAGTGGAAGCGCAAGCAATGACAGTGCTGAAAGCTAAATAATTAATCAGAAAAACGTCCATGAAAATATGGGCGTTTTTTTATTTCCTTAGAGTAATGAAAAGAAGACCATGGTTAGGTATAGTTTCCATCCTTTTTGGAAAAATAAGCAAAAGGAAAGGCGGTGGAATTTATGCAGATTTCAAAAAATCTGTCGGAAAATATGATTACAATCAAGGAAGCCTTCCGCGACTGTGGAGACGTGGTAATGCGGGAGTTCGTTGTTGGCAGTGGAAAATCAAGGATTTTTATGATTTACACTGATAATATTGTAGATAGCCACACAATACATGACTTTATTATGACCAATTTAATGAGTCGCTATAAGGAATGCAATGAAAGTGGCTTGCTAGATGCATTTATGGAAGATATTATTGCCGTAGGTGAGGTAAGTAAGATTAATGACATTCAACAGGCGTTGGATGCTGTTTTATTGGGTGATACGGTTCTATTTATGGATGGAAATGCCTTTGCCCTTCAAGTTTCTACAAAAGGTTTTCCTTCCCGTGGTGTCAATCAGGCTCAAACGGAAGTGGTTGTCTTAGGGCCTAAGGACGCTTTTTTAGAGGTAATGGCAACAAATGTTGTATTGATAAGACGTCGAATTCGGGATAATAAACTTAAATTAAAGCGAAAAAAAATCGGCTCACGAAGCAAGACTGATGTTGCACTAATGTATATGGAAGATTTGGTGCGGCCAAAAACCCTGGAGCTTGTGGAAAAACAGCTGGATACCATTAATTTAGATGCAATTTTGGATAGCGGCTATGTGGAACAGCTTTTAGAGAAGCGTTGGGCGTCTCCTTTTCCTCAATTACAGATGACGGAAAGGCCTGATAAAGCTGCTTCGGCATTATTAGAAGGCAGAGTGGTATTGGTTATAGACAATACACCTGTTGTTGTAATGCTTCCTGTCACTCTAAACGTGTTTTTTCAGGCGGCAGAGGATTATTATGATCGTTGGCAGATTATGAGCTTTATACGAGCCATACGTTATGTGGCGGCGGTGGTTGCCATTGCCCTACCGGGACTTTATATCGCCTTATCGGTATACCATCCCGAATTGATACCCACTGCCTTGGCAATAAAAATAGCCGCCACAAGGCAGAGCATACCCTTTTCCGTTGTAGGTGAGGTCATCATAATGGAGCTGGCTTTTGAGCTTCTGCGAGAGGCGGGCATTCGCTTACCCTCACCTGTCAGCTCCACCATTGGCATCGTAGGTGGTATTATTATCGGGTCGGCAGCAGTAGAGGCAGGCATTGTCAGCCCCACCGTGGTCATTATCTCTGCACTTACAGGGATTTGCTCCTTTGTGATTCCCAATATTGCTTTGGTCTCTGGGTTAAGACTTAGCAAGTATGTAACCATATTTTTATCGGCCATTTTCGGGCTATTTGGCCTTTGGATTGCTTTGTTATTCATATTAGCCCATTTGTGTAGCTTGACATCCTATGGAATTCCTTTTATGTATCCATTTTGTTCGGCGTCAGTCAATGATGACATAGACTGGGAGGATACAATACTTCGTATGCCATTGCAGAAAATGAAACGTCGCCCGATTTTCACAAAGCCATCAGCCAGGGGGCGGAAAGGGGGAGCATAAAGTATGTTTGCAGAGAATTATAAGATTTCTGTACGGCAGTTAGAGATATTATTGCTGTTATATTATTTTGGAACTACGGTTTTATTTCTGCCCAGTGATGCGGCGGTGGTAGCAGGAAACGCTTGCTGGATTGTAACAATTATTTGGGGTGTTTTATCTTCCATTTTAGCGGTTTTTCTGGTGTATTGCGGAGAAAGACATCCTTCCTATACTGCGGTGGAGTGGTACAAGCACTCCTTTGGTCGGGTCATTGGCAAGGCCTTGGCTTTTGGGCTTGGAGGAAAGTTAATTTTTGACGGAGCAATGGAATTGCGCCTGTTCTGTGACGTGGTATCTTCCTCTATGTTACCCAGAACACCTCAGTGGTTGCTTATTGCCTTAACTCTATTTTTATGCTGTTTAGCGGCCTCTTATGGGATGGAATGCACCGCTAGAGTGGGTGAAATTTTATTTTTTTTAGTTTTTATTCCTCTTATTTTTGTGTTAATTTTTGTGGCTATTTCATCAGGCTACAATCGTGTACTGCCCCTACAATTTCCTAATTTCAAAGGGATGAAAGAAAGTATGCCATCCTTTGCCCCGTTACTGCAAGGTTTTATGGTATTCTTTTTTATTTTTCCAAGCTTAGAAAAAAGAAGACACATGAAAAGGCGAATTTGGCTGACTTGTATTTTTGCTACAGCAGTAATCACCGTTGTGGTATTTTTATCTCTTGCAGTTTATGGAACGGAAGTATTGGCTGAAAAGCTGATGCCTACCCTGCAGATGATGGAGAGAGTAAGCTTTTCCGGCATTTTTTTAGGAAGGCAGGACTTATTTTTAATTTGGTTGTGGATGGTTACCACGTTCTTGTATGTTTCAGGGATGATTTTTTTTGGCATTGAGCTTTTCAACCGATTATTTCGGACGAAAAAAATAACTCGAAATCGGTGGCTTATTTTATTAGCACCACTACTGTTTATTGTTGCTTTGTTACCCAAAGATATGGCAGGTGCATATTGGCTGAGAGCAGGGGTGGCACCTTGGTTGAGTGGTTTTTTCTTCATACTTCTACCGATTTTAATGCTTTTTATAGATGTAATTAAAGGGAGGGGCAGACATGAATAAATGGAAGTGGATTATTATTACAATATTGCCCCTTTTTATTACTACTGGTTGTTGGGATAAAAGAGACCCAGAGGATCGAGAATATATGATAACCATGGGGGTAGATAAGGGAGACGCGGGATATACCATTTCCTTCGCTCCTGCAAAGACCGAAGAGCGAGAACCGGAAAAGATGGTTTGTCAGGGGAAAACTTTAGCAGATGCCATTGCTTTTAACGACAGCCGAAGCTCACGTAAAACTGAGTTGGGGCAATTAAAAATGATCGTTTTTGGGAAAAGCATTTTAGAGGATAAAGAAATGCTGAAGTCTTTATTGGAGGAGCTGAAGCGTAGTCAAGACATTTCCAAAAAGGTGACGGTTCTGGGAACGGCGGCAACAGCAGAGGCATGTATAGATGCTATGCTGGAGCAGGATGACGGCACAGGTCTTTACCTTTGGGAGTTTTTTAAAAATACCGCAAAGGAAGTTGGCGTGACAAAAGGTTTGGATATGGATACCTTTTTTACGGAGCTAAAGGAGCGTAAAGGTTCATGTGTTTTGCCAAGAATTCAGCCTGAGGAAAAGGGGCTCTATCTAGGTGGTGGCGTTGTCCTGACCGACACGAAGCTGCTTACCTTCTTGGATGATAAAGAAGAACAGGGTTATTTGCTTTTGCTTGGGGAGGCCGAGGGTGCGGTTTTAGATGGACAGTCTGAGGGTAAAATAATTCCATTAAGGATTGCCCGTAGTCATGTTAAATATGATTTTAACACACAGCAAAACGGAATCACCACCTGTAATATTCATTTGAAATTATATGGAGAGCTTTTGGGTAATACAAATACAGATGCTTTTAGCGAAGAAGGCACCAAGAAAATGGAGAAACTTTTTAATGAAATTATAAAATCAGAGGTAGAAAAAACTCTGGAAATCGGCAAAAAAAATAGTACAGCAGAATTCCTTGGCTTGGCAGTGCGTTTACGTCGTGAAAATCCCCAGTTTTCGGGAGATTTTTGGAAGGATGTAACGATTACCATTGAGCCTGAGGTGAAAATTCGAGATACAGGTAGAATCCGTTGATTAAAATATGTAAAAAATGGTAATGATCCCTTTAACAAAGAAAAAAGGGTGAGGGTATGGAGAGAATATATCAGTATGGAAGATTAATAAAGGAACTATGGAAAAAAGAAAAGTGGTATTGGTGTGCCGCTGTTGTGATAGGTGTTTGTTTTAGTGCAGCATTTGGTGCCCATTGGACAAAAGGATACTCCCAAATGATACAGGGCGGGATTTCCGCTAAGGTTGTGCGTTTTCATGTTTTGGCAAATAGTGACTCCGATGCGGATCAGGCACTAAAGCTAAAGGTAAGGGATCAGGTTTTAAAGGAATATGGTGAACTGTTATCCACTTGTGAAAGTAAGGAAGAAACTTTAGCCGCTTTAAGTGCTGCAAAGGAAGAAATCTGCAAGACAGCACAAAAAGAGGTTATTGCACAGGGTTACGATTATCCTCTAAGGGTATCG
>JAEZPX010000063.1 GCA_023413275.1 Bacillota bacterium
AGCGTATATAACAAGTGACGGGAACAGAGTTAAAACAGGTAATCCGCTAACGTTAGTTATTGCAGATGAAAATGAAAGAAAAAGCTGCGTTAAAGATATTGGCATAGCCTTAAGAGGTAATGTTCTGCAATTAAAAAATGGGGATTATTTGATTATCAGTGGTTCCTAGTTCCATAATTATTATACCTATGATACTAATTCCAAGCATTTAATCCGCTTTAACACATATAATTTTAATAGCTTGTTTAAAAATATGTGTTAATAGGAGATGAAGTAATGGAGAATGAAAGCAAGATGAAGGGATATTCCATAATATTGAATATTATTATATGGGGAGGTTTATGGGGTATCTTTGAAGCAACCGTAGGTTATTTGTTACACATGGTTTCCTTTGGTTTTAGTTGGATCATTTGGTATCCTTTTGCATGTTTCATTATGACCAATGTCTATCGTAAAAATAAAAGTGTATCATCTATTTTTTATGTAGGATTATTTAGTGCAACCATTAAAATGCTGAATCTGTTTTTGCCGGGCAGAATTGATAGAGTAATTAATCCTGCCATTTCAATTGTGTTTGAAGCACTTGCCATGGCTTGTGTGGTTTTTTCTGTAAATCAGCTATTTAAAGAAAAACAAAAAAATCCGCTCGTAAAGGCGCTTATGGCGGTTACCATGAATACCGGATGGCGCATACTATTTGCTTTGTATTTACTCTTCCTTGTTCCGGATTGGATACGTGAGGTATCGGTAATAAGTAGTGCAGAAAAATTCATTCCGTTTTTTATTACACAAAATCTTGTTACCAGCGTTTTGATTTTTGTTGGATATCAATTTAAAACTACTATTTTAAAAGTAGTGGAGATTGCAGAAAACCGGATTTTAATCTGGATTAACGCTGCACCTAACCTGTCAGTACTGGTTTTTAAGACCAGTGCGGCTACACTTATTTTTTGCGCAAACATTGCTTTGCAATTTATGTTGAATTAATGTTAAATTAATGTATGAGATATATGAAGAAAGATGTCGTCCTGAATAACAGGACGGCATTTTTAGTTAAATTATGAATGGGCAGGCGCTTTCCCTGTACGTGCTATTTCGATATTATCTATCGTCCTATCTGTTAGATCTTCAATAGGATTTGTATGTGGTTCTGCGCGGTAATCTACATTAAACTTCTGTTGATGCTGTTTTATTACATTATGGCTGGCAACAGTGCTTAAATCATGGTTCACACGTTCCTGATAATAGAAAAATTCATGTTCCTTTGGCAGCGAGGCTACAGGTATATAGTTTTCTAGATTAGCTGTAAGCTGTATCTGCTGTTCAAGCACCTGACGGACATAATCTCTTGTATCATGGAATTGAAGAAGCTTTGGAAATGCACCACCGGGAATTACCTGCTGCCAATCTTTATTTTCGTATCGTTTTAACAAATCCACCGCTTTGTGCAAATGGGCGATTTCCTGTTGCAAATGTAATTCCCATACAGATTTCACGTTTGCATCCAATTCATCTTGATAAAAGGAATAATAAAGATAGCACTCCATATATTCATGAAGCAGCAAGTTTTCCAACCATGTACAGTTGGGGTCAAGGAGTGAGCCGTAATGGCTGACATGCTGTTCTTCAATCATGGCAATTTCAAGATAAAGCTGACGTCCCAGATCATTATAGTAAGTATTTCCTAGGTTCATATAAAAATTCATGGTCTGCTGTTCAGCAGAAGTGATAATCAGCGTATTTAGTTTGGTGCGGATGTCGGCTGTTTTAAAGTCTACAGGATTTTTAACTGAATCAAATGGGAATCTGTGCTCAGCAATGGTGGGGCGTCCTGGTGTGATATCCACATAGCTCTTTACTAACTTTTCTGATGGTATCTGTGCATCCAAATCAAGAAGATTGGAATACCGATAAAGGTGATCGAAGTCTTCAAGTAATGCAAAATCAAGTGCTTGCTTTACATAAGTGTTGGGCTCATTTTGTGCCAACCAAGCAGTTAGATCAACTGCAACATGTTCATATCCTATGGTTGTTTCCAACGTTGTTTCGTCAATAGGCTTCAGCCAGTTAATATGCTTTTGCTGTTGTTGTTCTATACGGCGGGATAAGGCTAATTCCCGGCGTAAGTCATTGTCTTGACAATTGCGATGAAACTGATGTTTAAACATTGTGGATTCTACCTCAATGCCGTTCATCAGAATAATACGGATTTTGGTATAAGGGTCAACAGTTATCTTATTGTACGGAGTGGGATATACGGAAGACCAGTCCATTATACCATCTTTCAGTTGCATTGGCTTTTGCTCAAATGGATTCATTTTAAAGCTCCTTAAGTGATTTTTATTTTATTTTGAGCGAAAAGCTGATTTTTATTCGAATATTTGGTTATAAATAGATTGAGTTTATTAATGAATGGAGGCAAAATTATGGGTACTATCGGATGGATTGTTATAGGTGCGATTGCTGGATGGATTGCAAGTCTTATTACTGGTAACAACAAAAGAATGGGAGCGGGAATGAATATTTTGGTAGGTGTTGTCGGAGGTTTTATCGGTGGCATTGCTATGAATTTAATTGGGGGTTACGGTGTAACAGGATTCAATCTTTGGAGCTTACTTGTAGCGACAGTTGGTTCAGTAATTCTATTATTAATCGTAAATGTTGTCCAGCATAAAAGTTAAGTAGGAGGCTATGTTTAAAGTATGAATACTGCAATAGGAAAAAGCATTCAGCGTAAAGATGCATGGGACAAAGTCACGGGTAAGGCGAAATACACCGATGATTTTCCAACTACAGGTTATTTAACCGCTCGGTTGCTTGCCAGTACTTACGCACATGCTCGTATTTTGGATATTGACATTTCTGCTGCTTTAGAGGTAAAGGGTGTAAAAACGATTCTTACAGGAGCAGATTGTAAAGAATTATTTGGTCCCTTGGTGCATGATCGTCCGGCTCTTGCAAAAGATATTGTACGATATGCGGGAGAACCGGTTGCATTGGTTGTAGCATTGGACAAGCCAACTGCCGAAAAGGCTGTACGATTGATTAAGGTGAACTATGAGCCACTTCCTTTTGTCCTAACACCATCAGAGGCAATGGCTGAGGGGGCGCCGCTAGTTCATAAACAGGTCAACGGTTATAAGAAGGTTTTAACTGATATTTATCCTGAAGCTGGTACGAATGTGGCTAGCCGTTATCGAATGCGAAAAGGTGACGTAGCAAAAGCTTTTAAGCACTGTGACACAATTGTAGAGCAACACTTTTTTCTGCCTCCTTCTGATCACCTAGCTATGGAGGTAAGAACCGCACGTGCCGAAATATCTTCAGATGGCAATGTAATCATTACGACTTCATCGCAGTCACCTTATACCGTCCGTAAGCAGATTTCTGATGCTTTCTTAATCTCTTCTGGAAAAATTGAGGTGCGTGTTCCGTTTGTAGGCGGAGGCTTTGGGGGCAAAGCACCTGTTTCCCTTGAGATACTTGCTTATATAGCATCCCGAAGTGTTGGGGGTAAAGCCGTACGGCTTACTATTCCACGTGAACATGATATGGCAACTGCGCCGTGCCGCATGGGGTTGGAAGCAGATATTAAGATTGGAGTAGATAAGGATGGCGTTATTCAGGCAGCCAAACTTACTTACCTATTGGATTGTGGTGCTTATACCGATATTTCTCCATATATGACAAAGGCAATTGCAATGGATTGTACCGGTCCTTATAATATAGAAAACTTGTGGTGTGATGCGCTGTGTGTATATACAAACCACACTTATGTAACATCTTTCCGTGGGTTTTCCCACGAATGTTACACCTTCTGTATAGAACGGGTTTTGGATATGCTGGCAGAAAAGTGTGCTCTTGACCCTCTCGAATTGCGTATGAGAAATGCAATTCGGCCAGGCAATTTGACTCCGTCACAGGTGGTATGCACACCTAGTCTTGTCGGTGATCTTAGCAAATGCATACAATACATTAAAGAGTTGGCAGAATGGGATGGTGGAAAAGCTGTTCCCATTAAGGAAAATACCGTAAAGGCAAAGGGGGTTGCATGCTTTTGGAAAACTGAAAATCCCCCGACTGATGCTATTTCAGGAGCGCTAATCACTTTTAATTCAGACGGAAGTGTGAATCTGCATACAGGTGTCGTTGAAATGGGGTCAAATGGACAGACTCATTTAGCACAGATGCTTGCGGAAAAACTAAAAATAAATTCTGATCAGGTTCACGTGGTAGAGTCGGTTGATACACAATCAGCACCAAAGCATTGGAAAACAGTTGCAAGTCTTACTGAATATATGGCTGGACATGCTGTGATGCGCGCTGCTGACGATTTGCTGGAACAACTGCGCAGTAACGGTTCACAAGCACTGCATTGCCCTGCGGAAGATATTGAAGTAGCTTATGGATGTGTGTTTTCTAGAAAAAACCCTGAACAATTTATTGACATCAAAGATATTGCTGAGGGGTATAAAGCACCGGACGGAGAGTCGATGGGTGAGCCAGTGTTAGGGCGTGGTGGATTTATGCTGAAAGGTCTTTCTATGTTGGACCCCCAGACTGGTCAGGGAAAAACCGGTCCCGAATGGACACTTGGGGTACAGGTTGTTGAAGTGGAGGCAGATTTAAAAACGTATACCTATCGTATTATTAATGCGTCAACTGTAATAGATATCGGTAAAGTAATTAACCCAGAATCAATGCGTGCTATGATTGCCGGTGGAATGGCAATGGGACTTAGCCTGTCGAGTCGGGAGGTTTATAAATATGATAAGGATGGGATACCGATGTTGCCCAATTTGCGCACCTATAAGCTGATGCATATAGGTCAGGAACCGGATTACCGCGTAGGTTTTGTTGAAACGCCAGACGAACAGTCTCCCTATGGTGTGCGCAGTTTTGCAGAGCATGGGGTTATTGGTATGCCAGCAGCGCTTGGAAATGCGTTGTCTGCTGCATTTGGGAAACAGTTAGTTACATTGCCGCTTATGCCAGAAATAATTTGGCGCACGCCATCGGAGGAACAATCATGATTCCATTTGATTTTATTTATCTTCGTCCAGACACACTACAAGAAGCAGTAAATTTATATACTCAGCTTGAGACTGAAGGAAAAAGTCCGTTTTATTATGCAGGTGGCAGCGAAATAATCTCTATGTGCAGGGCGGGTTCCATTCAGCCTGGCGCGGTGATTGACATTAAAAATATTCCGGAGTGTATGATTTTATCCGTTGATGACCAAAAGCTGCACATCGGTTCTGTTTGTACGCTGAATCAAATTAGTGAGTCAAATTTATTTCCCCTGCTAAAGCTTTCCGGGGGCAGAATCGCGGACCATACCAATCAATGCCGAATCACAATAGGTGGTAATCTTTGTGGTACAATCATTTATCGTGAGACTAGTCTTCCACTGTTGCTTTCAGATGCAGAAATAACAGTATTTGGAAAGTGTGGAGAGCAAACGTTTGAGCTTAAAAGTATATTCGATGGTCGAATGCTCCTGAAACCAGGTGAGATCATCGTTCAGATCCATGTTCCTGTTTGGGCTCTATCTGCAAATTACGCACATATTAAACAAACGGCAAATGAAAAAATTGATTATCCATTAGTCAGCATTGCTGCAATGCGGAAAGAAAACTATTTGCGCATTGCATTTTCTGGCATATGTTCTTTCCCTTTTCGAAGCGCACAGATTGAAAAAACTTTAAATGACAGGACCAGACCCTGTTGTGAAAGAGCTGAAATGGCAGCAACACAATTACCTGAAAGTGCTTACAGTGATGCGGAAAGCTCTGGAGAATACCGATTATTTGTTCTTAAAAATATGCTGGAAGAACTATTGGAGGACTGGGAAAATGGTAAAATATGAAGGGAAAACGGTAATATCACTTCAAGTAAACGGCGAAACATATGAGGTTGTAGTAAGACCATCCGATATATTGCTCGATATACTTCGGGAACAGCTTGGACTGACTTCTGCAAAGGCTGGTTGCTTGAATGGCGACTGTGGAGCATGCACAGTGATTGTTGATGGTTTGCCAACAAAATCCTGCTTGATGCTTGCGGTAGAAGCGGAAGGCCATGAAATACTGACCGTGGAAGGGTTAGGTGGTACAGCACCAATACAAAAAGCATTTGTGAATGCGGATGCTTTTCAATGCGGCTACTGTACCTCTGGTTTTCTAATGGTTTGCCATGCGTTGAAAATGCATTATCCAGTTATGCCGGAAGAGTATGTGATAGAAGAATGGCTGCAATCTAATTTATGTCGCTGCACCAGCTATCAGGAAATACGATGGGCTGTTCAATTAATGTATCAAATATAAGCTTACAGTTGCTGTGAAAATTGAAACGAAATTAACAGGAATACAAGGAGTAAAGGCGGCATCAGTTGATTTTGCGGCAAAAAGGGTCTCTATTGAAAATGATGGAAGCGACTGACTATCACGGCTTTTTACGCAGATGATTGAAAGTATCAGTCCTACCAAGACGGAGAAGACATTTACGCCAGCCCAAATAGAACGCACACCATCTGTCAGCGTGATATGAAATAAAATGGGGATAAAAGTCGCCAAGGGCAATATACTGATAATCAATACTGCTAAACTTAATTTTTGCAATCGCTTGTTTTTCATAAAATCACCTCATTTCTTTTTTTCCAAAGCGTGTTACTGCAATGTAAAGCACTAATACGAAAATCAAAATTGCACACGGCAAGAATGGTAACAATGCAAATCCAGTATTTAATCCTGTTGTCGTAAAGTCCTGTAAAGAGCATGAAACCAAATAACCGCTATAACAGTATGGATATGCAATCCAAAGCGGTGTATTAGCTACCAATACACCCGGAATAACAAGGAACAGATTTAAGCCGACAGACAAAAGTGGTTTATCAAACAATACCGTAATCGCCCACATCGCCGCCACACTGGGAAGCATGGTAAGAAACAGTCCGGCGCACCATTTTAGCAGATACATAATCGGTAATGCTTCTGTAATTCCCGTGCTGTTCGTTGCTATTAACCCTGCTATTATAAACGCAGCAAGAAAGACAACCATTTCCATGAACAGATAGAACAGCAGCACGCAAAACTTTGCCACAGAAAGTGCATATCGGCTTACGGGCAAGGCTAACATTTTTAATATTCCGTTATTTTGCGTTTCCCGTCCTGCAATCATCACACAGACAACAATCATGCTGAATGGAAGCAGATAATAGGAATAAACCAATGCACTTTGAATGAACATAGCCGCCCAAGCATTCGTATATTCCGGGGTAAAGTAGCTATGCAAATTTGCTACGCCAGACGCAACTACCAATAGCGGGGCAATGAAAATTAGAGGAATAATTTTCCCTCTTTTCACTTTGGCAAACTCAATTTTAAATAATTCAATAAAACTCATATCTATACACCTCCTATTCATACCGCAAATTTTTAGCAGTCCATAATCCGGCACAAAGGAAAAGGAGTGTTTCAATCAAAGATACGGCAACAACTTTTATATCCGGCTGTGCGCTCATGGCGATAGCGGGTTTAAACATAACCACAAAAGGGTGTACTATAAATAGCGCAATATCTGACGTAGCCAATGCCATTCCGCTTAAAAATCCTGCTACACCAATACCAAGCGGAACCCACATATTTTCAAAGCGTGACGATACGAAAATCATAAATGATAATACGGGCATTGCTGTTATAAAGGAATAACCAGCAAAAGAAAGTAGCGTGTGAACTTCAAATGTGCCCTGCGGTAAATCCGTTACGCCGATTTTTGCAAGTGCCAAGTTTTGAAAGCATACAGCAATTAAGAGCATGACCGCCAAAATTAAAAACTTACAAAGGTACATGGCTGGAACGCTTATAGGCAACATATACATTTTTTTGACTGCGCTTCCCTTAAACTCCATGTTGTAGATAATGCAAGCAGCGACTATGATACCAAACATATTTAATACCATAATCATGCCGTATAGCTGTGTAAGCAAAACGTCCATAGGTGCTAACGGCAAGTTTAGCAAGGTATCCTTACGGACAATAAAATTAACAAAGGCATATGCCGCACCCAAAATACCAATAGCAAGCATTAATGGGATAACGCCCGTTCTCTTTTCTTTTCGTAATTCGATGGTAAGCGTCCTCATAGTTTTGACCTCTGCTTCCGGCTTGCATTATCCTTTTCAACCATTGACAGGAACATATCTTCCAAATTATCCGTAGCAAATCCGGATTGGAGAGCGTTCTGTCGCAAGCTGTCCAAACTGCCCTCAAACAACATTCGCCCATGATTGAGTATTCCAATGTCGTCTGCTATCAGTTCAATTTCAGATAGCATATGAGAGGAAATAAGGACAGTGCAGTCGTAGAGGTGGGGCAGCGATTTAATCAGATTTCGGATTTCGTGTATGCCGGACGGGTCAAGCCCGTTTGTAGGCTCATCTAAAATCAGAATAGGCGGTCTGCCTAACAAGGCTCCGGCAAGTCCCAATCGCTGTTTCATACCCAATGAGTATTTTTTTGCAAGACGGTCGCCAAACTCCAAAAGGCTTACAATCTCCAATGCGTCCTCAACCGCGCTTTTAGGAAGCCCCAAAATGCGCCGGATAATGTCAAGGTTTTCTCTGCCTGTCAAATTTGAATAGAAAGACGGGGATTCAATAAATGAGCCTACTTCTTTCAAAATAGCAAGGCGGTCGGTCGGAAATTGTTTCCCGTCGATTGTAAAGCCGCCTTTTGTGGGGGCGGTCAACCCCAATAGCATTTTCATAGTAGTAGATTTTCCTGCTCCATTCGGGCCAAGGAAGCCGTAAATGCTCCCTTTACGAATGTGAAGTGAAACATCATTAACAGCGACAAAAGATTTATATTTTTTTGTCAACTGCTTTGTTGTGATAATATAGTCCATATCAAAATCTCCTTTCGTTATTTAGCCATATGATACCACCCCAACCTTGTGACAACATTCTCCCAACCTTACATCTACCTTACTTTTCTTGATAAAATCGAAAAGTTCACAATGGTGTGGTATAATGTAGATGTGAAAGGAGGTTTCACCATGAGAGATGAATATGTGTTGAGCAAACGTATCCTGCTTGTTGACGATGAGCAGGAGCTTTTAGATATGGTTTTGTCCATCCTAACCGAATATGGATTTTATAACGTAATGACTGCGAAGAACACAAAAGAAGCCTTGACGGAAGCTGAAAAAATCCGTCCCGAATTAGCAATACTTGATGTAATGCTTCCGGACGGAAACGGATTTGATTTAATGGAACAGCTGAAGCGTAACGGTGACTATCCTATTTTGTTTCTTACTGCCTGTGGCGAAGATGATGATAAATTCAAGGGCTTTGGTCTGGGGGCTGACGATTATATCGTAAAACCTTTTTTGCCGAAAGAGCTGTTGTTCCGTGTTATGGCAATTTTGAGAAGAAGTTATAAGGGTGAAAATCCCCTTGTGCAATTACATAACAGTCAGATTGATTTCTTATGTGCCGAAGTAATTAAGAATGATGAGTGTATACAATTGACTGCAAAGGAACATGAATTGCTTTCTGCTTTGTATCGTAATGCTGGACGAATTGTAACAATTGATGCTTTGTGTGAAGCTGCATGGGGTGACAATCCTTTTGGTTATGAAAATTCCTTAATGGCACATATTCGCCGTATCAGAGAAAAAATAGAGCAAAATCCTTCGCAGCCTGTTTCATTGGTAACAATCAAGGGATTGGGCTACAAACTGATTGTGGAGGACAAATAATATGAAAAGTGTGCCCAAACTGATACGGCGTTTTGTGGGTATTCTGCTATTAAGCTCCGTTCTCATTCTTGTTATCAATTTTGTGGTGTTTGCTATGTTTATGGTAAAGCTATCTCCTAACACTGCCGCTTCTCCATATAACATTGCGACAGAGACAGGTAAAGCATTGAAATCGGAAGATAATGGTTATGTACTATCCGAAGAAGTGTCCGCCAAACTGAAAGCAAATGATGTATGGGCAATTTTAATTGACAATGGCACATCACAGGTTGTATGGAGAACTGAAAATGTCCCTGATAATGTTCCATCTGCTTATACATTGTCTGATATAGCAAACTTGGCGATAGGATATATTGAAGGTTATCCTACCTATACCAGTGAAAACGAGAATGGTGTTGTTGTCCTCGGTTTTCCGAAAGACAGCTTTTGGAAACATACACGGGCAAGTTGGGATTACAGCTTCATTACCAATTTACCACAAACTGTCTTAAAAGTGCTGATTATCAATATTGTTCTTATCCTTTTGATTTATGTGATAGCCAATATGAAACTGCTTAAGTC
>JAEZPX010000104.1 GCA_023413275.1 Bacillota bacterium
GTTTGGTGGTGATCCTACTTGGATTACAGAGGCAATTGGTGGAATCAGTTTAAACGGCGAATCTCTGGTAACAAAAAACTCTTTCCGGTACCTTCATACCCTAACCAATTTGGGAACTGCTCCCGAACCAAATATGACGGTGCTTTGGAGCAGAGATTTACCCCATGCCTTCAAGGAATACTGCGCAAAAATGAGTATCGAAACAGACTCAATTCAATACGAAAATGATGATGTGATGCGACCTTTGTATGGTGATGATTACGCCATATCCTGTTGTGTTTCCGCCATGCGTGTGGGTAAGCAGATGCAGTTTTTTGGTGCAAGAGCAAATATTGCTAAATCTCTTCTTTTGGCAGTAAATGGTGGCGTGGATGAATTGCAAAAAATCCCTGTTGTGCCTAACATTGAACCTATCCAAGGAGAGGTATTGGACTACGAAGAAGTTCTTGAACGCTATAAAAAGGTCATGGACTATGTGGCTGAGTTATATGTTGACAGCATAAACATCATTCACTATATGCACGATAAATACGCTTATGAAGCAAGCCAGATGGCGTTGCACGATAGGGATGTAGAACGTCTCACAGCCTTTGGTATTGCAGGAATTTCCGTAGCGGCAGATTCCCTTTCAGCCATAAAATATGCAAAAGTTACCCCCATTCGTGATGAACATGGTGTAACGGTTGATTTTCAGGTGGAGGGAGATTTCCCTAAATACGGCAATGATGATGATAGAGTAGATGATATTGCAGTGGAGATAGCCACCCATTTTTCCAATGCGCTGAAAAAACACCCTATTTATCGTAATGCAAAGCATACCTTGTCTGCTTTGACCATCACCAGTAACGTAATGTATGGCAAAAAAACAGGAAGCACTCCTGATGGTAGAAAATATGGAGAACCCCTTGCACCGGGAGCAAACCCAATGCATGGACGAGATGAAAATGGTGCTTTGGCATCCTTAAACTCTGTGGCGAAAATTCCTTATAGAAACGTTTGCCAGGATGGCGTTTCCAATACATTTTCTGTTGTACCTGATGCACTGGGCAAGGAAGAAGGACAGCGGATTGAGAACTTAATTCATATTTTAGATGGCTATTTTATACAAGGGGCTCATCATCTGAATGTAAATGTGATGAACCGTGATATTTTAATTGATGCTATGGAAAATCCAGAAAGATATCCTACGCTGACCATCCGTGTTTCCGGATATGCGGTAAACTTTAATCGTTTAAGCCGTGATCAGCAGTTAGAGGTTATCAAAAGAACTTTCCACGAAACCATGTAAAATTTGTTGGGCATATAAAAAAGGATGTATCTTTGTCACAAAATTCGAGTGTAGTAAGGAAACAGTGGGTCTCCCTTTTCTAATCGGAATTATCTAAAAGATAGAAAAAACAGGTAAGTTTTAAGGCGAAAATGTCTTGAAACTTCCTGTTTTTTGTATTGGCAGTTAATACTTTGAATTCACAAAGATTCAATTTCATAAAGTTCAATCTGTTCCTTCAAAAGCTGGGTTTTTTGATGCACCTCAAAGGGGGATTTTGGGATGATCAAGTAAACGTGGGGATTTCTTTTGATCAAATGAAAAGCTTCGCAATGCTAGCAAATAAAATGCAAGCGGTAACACCAATTGCCGTTGGAATAATTACGGCCAGTGCCGTCCATTTCCAACTGTTGGTTTCTTTTTTTATGGTAAGCAACGTAGTTGAGCAGGGCCAATGCATGAGGGAAAACAACATGGTGCTGACTGCTGTAATCCAAGTCCAACCATGGTTGACGAATAATTCTTTTAGTTGAGTAAGGCTATCCAGTTCAATCAGACTACCCTGGGACATATAGGCCATGATGATAATTGGAATGACAATCTCATTGGCAGGAAACCCTAGGATAAATGCCAGCAGAATCACGCCATCCAATCCCATCAGTTGGGCAAAAGGATTTAAGAAAGAGGCACAATGATTCAGTACGCTTATATTATTTATGCTTATGTTTGCCATGAGCCAAATTACCAAGCCTGCTGGGGCTGCCACAACAATTGCTCTTCCTAAAACAAATAGGGTTCTATCGAAAATGGAACGAATAATTACTTTTCCAATTTGAGGTCTTCGATAAGGTGGCATCTCTAAAGTGAAAGAGGAGGGAACGCCTTTTAAAATTGTTTTGGAAAGTAATTTTGTTACAACGAAGGTCATTATGATACCCAATAAAATAAATGCAGTTAATAAGACTGAGGAAACAATAGAAGGGAAAAGTCCTCCCGCTGTACCTACAAAGAACATTGTAATCATCGCAATTAATGTTGGAAATGCGCCACCATGCAAAAGGAAAGTTTCATGATATCTTCTTTGATTACTTGGGGTGAGGTCTATTTGCTGAATATAAAAATATGTAGATTTTCTCCATCCCATATCAGTTTAGGTACCAACAGTTTTATGAAGGTACGCTTCTCCTGAATTGTCAAATCTGCAAAGTTGTTCTTTAAGTTTGAAAGGTGAGAAATTAAAAAATCCTTTTTTAGTTTTTGATTGTCTGTTTCTAAGTCATATTGCTGTGCTTGATATTGCTTTTCTTTCAGCTCAATTAATTCCTCCTCTAAATGCTGCATTTTATTATTTATTTTTTCTAGAAGAATAGGGCTAGGTTTGGTTTCAGAAATTGAATTTACCAAATTATCCATCTCATCACTGCATTTTTTGATATTGACTTGTATTCTTTCTAAGGGGCTATCTGTTTCTTCCTTTTGTATATCACGTTTTAGGTTTTCTAACAACTTAAGAATACTTGAATCTTCAATGAAGTAATCCACTAGATGCTGACAAACAGCCACATCCGTTTCATGCCCATTTAAATTTTGGCAATCACAAAGATTTTTTCCGCCACGAAGCTTGCTTTGGCAAATATAATCAAACAATGCTGAGTTTGCAGACTTGCCTGAGCGTTGTTTTGCAAACATACGACCGCCACAGGTATCACAATAAATGAGCCCTGAAAGCAGGGAATAATCATTATGTATTTTCGAGGGCTTTTTTCCTGTGGGGATATTTTTTTCTATAATAGCTTGAATTTCCACCCATTTTTTTCCTTCTATACGCCCTTTATGCCTTCCAATGGAAATAATCCACTTATCAATGGATTGTCTTGGAGCATGCTTTTTCTTATAATCCCTTTTGTTATAGGAAATAAGCCCATATTTATCTGAGCAGTCTTTTTCTTCAAAGCATACATCAGCATTTTTTTTAACAAAATAGTTACGGACAACTTGATCGGCAATGCAGTATACTGGATTTTGTAAGATATCCTTAATTCCAAGAAGAGAATAGTATTTACCACTCCGTGATTTTATGTTTTGGCTGATTAAATATTTACTTACAGCAGAGATGCTTTTGTATTCCAAATACTTTTGATAAATTAAATCCACTGCAAGGAGCTCATCAGGGTTATCTTTTAATTTACAGGATGTCTTAATCTTGCCATCAATAACCACTTCTTGAAGTTTTTCCGAGGTATAGCCTGTGGGAGTAGTACCACCTAACCAACGACCGGTTCGAGCCAGCATCATCATGTTATCTCGTACTCGCTCTGCGATGGTCTCTCGCTCCAATTGGGCAAAAACAGAAGCAATAAACATCATTGCCTTTCCCATAGGCTTTGATGTGTCAAATTCTTCTTTGATACAGATAAAAGAGATATTGCGCTGATTTAGTTCTTCTATGAGGGAGGAAAAGTCACTTACATTACGACTAATTCGGTCTAAGCGATAACAAACAATATAGTCAGGTTTTTTTAATTTAATATCCTTGAGCATTTTTTGAAATTGAGGTCTTTCTGTATTTTTTGCAGAAAAACCTTCATCTTCATAAATTGAGATATGGCTGTTTGCAGCATCTGGAAATTTTGAATATATATATTGCTTACACATTTCAATTTGATTGTCAATGCTTTCACCTTTACCTGTGTAAACAGATTTACGACTATATATAAAAAATTTCATTCTAGTCACCACCTTTAATATCTTAATATTTTGTAATTGATAAGATAATTTCATGAAAGCTTTTAAAGTCCCTTTGTGAATGTCCAGTGCGAAAAAGTTTTTTGGATAGGTATTCTTTAGATATTTATATACATTCATAGGTCATGAAAGTAATAAAAAATTGGCTAGAAATAAATTTTACTAAATTATCAGAATAGCATTTATTATTTTATTAATTATATTTTTGTAATTAAGTAATTTTTTAAAAAGTGTGACACATGACACTATTTTAAAGGGGCCTTTATGATGTAAAATATAAAGCAAGTGTACTTATAAGTTGAAAATTGTCGAAGTATTTTATTTTAAAAATATTTAATGGCGTGGACTTTAAAAAAGGAGAGATATTAAAAACTAAAAAAGACC
>JAEZPX010000151.1 GCA_023413275.1 Bacillota bacterium
GATGTCTTTTGTGCGGCAGTTTACGAATTTTTCCACACGATTATTCATATCTAAGGAGCCTGTCAGTTTTTTTCTGATAGAAATTCTGGTTTTCTCCGCTGTTTCTCGACTACGTTTATTTGCCAAAACTTGTGCCGCAATTTTTTCTGCTTCCATTTTATTTTCAATAAAATAGATTTCCAGCTGCTCTCTAAAATAATCCGTCATTGCATCTTGTATAAATTTATTTGTAATGGATTTTTTCGTTTGGTTTTCATAGCTGGTAACAGTTGAAAAGGAGTTTATGACTAAAATTAAGCTATCCTCAATATCGGTAAAGGCAATTTTTTTCTCATCCTTTTTGTATAAATTATTGCTTTTTAGGTATTTATCTATGGCAAATACAAAAGCGTTTTTAACCGCTTTATCAGGGGAACCACCATATTCCAAAAAGCTGGAATTATGGTAATATTCAAGAATATTTACTTGATTATTAAAGCAAAATGCAGCCTCAAATTTTAACTTATATTCCGGCTTATCCTCTCGGTCACGACCCTTTGTTTCTGTTTGCAAATAATGAACATCCGTAAGGTTGTCTGTTCCAGAAAGTTCCAGCAAATAGTCTTTAATACCGTTTTTATAGCAATAAATATATTTTTCTCCACTTTCCTCATCAAACAATTCAAAGGTTAGGCCTGCATTAACCACAGCCTGCTTTTTTAAAATATCCTGAAAGTAGGTAAGGGGGATATTAATATCTGTAAATACATCCCGATCGGGGCGCCATTTAATTTGTGTACCAGAGGGGTGCTTTTCAGCACCTTCTTTCATAAGGCCGCCCACATTTTCGCCTTTTTCAAAGTGAAGGCTATGGCAGATTCCATCTCGATAAATCACTGCATCCATATATTCGGAAGCATACTGGGTTGCACAGGTACCAAGACCATTAAGCCCCAGACTGAACTCATAGTTCTCCCCAGTGTTATTTTGATATTTACCACCTGCGTAAAGCTCGCAGAACACCAATTCCCAGTTGAAGCGATCTTCTTTGGAATTATAATCCACAGGAATTCCTCGGCCGTAATCTTTGACCATAATGGAATGGTCTTTATATCGAATGACATCAATTTTATTTCCGAAGCCTTCTCTTGCCTCATCGATAGAGTTAGATAGGATTTCAAAAACTGCGTGTTCGCAGCCATCTAAGCCATCGGAACCAAAAATAACACCGGGGCGAAGGCGAACACGATCCGCACCTTTTAATGAAGTGATACTTTCGTTGGTATAGTTTGATTTTTGTTGTGATTTCATGAAAACACCTGCTTCTTTTGTTATCTGACTCTATATATAGTTAGGAAGTAAATTTATCCCAATGTATATAGGGTAACACTAGTTTGCCTATAGTGTCAAGGCAGTGGAAAAAGGATAGTACTTTATTGTTGACAAAAAACTTGATTTTTTATGCTGGGGTTGGTATAATAAATAGGCTTTCCACTTGATATTTGTTATGATTTTACAATAACTCTAACTCTGATTAGTCTTGTAAGCGGTGGCTATAAGCTTGGGTTCAGTTTGGTTTTCTAATCAAAAATACTGCATATTCTTATTTGTTTATATGGAAGCGTATCGAAGTGGTCATAACGGCCCTGACTCGAAATCAGGTAGTCCAGCAATGGGCTCGTGGGTTCGAATCCCACCGCTTCCGCCAAAATTAATGTCAGAAATGGATGTCCTGCGGTTTTCACTGCAGGACATTCGACATTCCATGCTTCTTCACCCTAAAAATTCCCGTCAAAAAAGAGTGCGATTTCATGGATATCATAGGGGTAATTTGGATAAGCCCATGGATTTGAATTCACGCCTATGCCCTTTTACGACAGCAAAGCCGAAAAGAAAGCGACGCTATATATAATCCTGAACTAATAAAATAAGAGAACAATCATTGAAGCCGGAGAATCGGAGTGCGGAAACGCACTTTTATTCTCTGGCTTTTTTGTTTTCTGGAAAGGAAGTATAGTTCGAATTCAATTATCCTGCAATGATGTGAATTTTTAGCCTTTCCGCTAATCTGCAAGCATGGCTTGTTGGGAGTGCCTTCCCTAAGTTAACTCTACTGTGGATATTTGTTATATATTTTATGGTGACTAATGTATTTTTTATCCCCTTATATTTTAATTTCTATTTAGTTAGCAGTAAAACTGGGATAATCCAAAAATGGAATACCTCCATTGATTTAACATAAATAATTTCTTTATAATACCTTGCACAACATAGTACTGTGTGGTACACTATATTCGGAGGTGAACATATGGATGATTTTGAATGGATTGCACAACTAAGACGTGGTGTCATGGAATTTTGTGTATTGCTTTTGCTTAATCAAAAAGCTTGTTACGGTTATGAGTTGGTAGACGCCTTAGAACAATTTGATTATCTATCAATAACAGAAGGCACATTATATCCCTTATTGAGAAGACTTAACAAAGAAAAAAAATTAGAATCATATTGGTTGGAATCGGACATCGGACATCCGAGAAAGTATTATAATCTGACTCCGTTAGGGCTTGATGTTCTCAATAAAATGTCATTAACTTGGATTGGGTTATCAAAAGAATTAAACACTTTATTAATCTAAGAGGAGAAAAGCAGATATGGATAAAATCACCTACATAAATGAGTTGAAAAAAAGTCTAAAATGGTTGCCTGTGGAACAGAAAGAAGACATCGTCAGGGAAATCGAACAGAACATATCAGACGCTCTAGCCGCAGGAAAAAAAGAATCTTTTGTTATTGGCAGATTAGGAAACCCTAAACTTCTCGCAAAATCATTGGCGGGAGAATATTATGTGAAAAACAATAGTATTATTAAAGCCATTCCGTTCTTTTTGTCGGCTGGTTTTGGTAGCTTTTTCATGGTGTTTGTATTTGGCGGCATGGTATTACTGTTTAGTGCTGGTGCAATTGGATCAATTGCTGGAGGCATAATGCGGGCATTCGGAAATGAGGCTGTTAATATAACGATCTTTAATATGGATGCACCTCGGATTCTAAGTATTCCAACAGGTCTATTGACAGCAGGAGTGTTATTTTGTTTGGCGTATTTTTGCTGTCGAGTTCTAAAAAAATATTTTATCCGGGTGGCTAGTGAATATAAAAAGCGAATACAGCTGTTATGATATCCAGAATTAACGTGGCTCTATATTAAAGTCATGTATGAAGATTTGAACTCATACATGATTTTTTGTTTTATTTATGCTAAAATCAAAAAAGATATACGATTAATATGATATGAATAAAGGAGGGTACTTATGGATGTAAGCATCTTATTATTTCCTGACTTTGAAACTTTGGATGTTTTTGGACCGGTGGAAGTGTTGGGGTGTATTGAAGAATATAAGCTTCGCTATATTTCAGTTACAGGCGGAACGATTACAAGCAGGCAGGGTGTGCAGGTGTTAACTGAGGATATTCAAAACGATGGCTGCGAGGGAATTCTATTGATACCGGGTGGGCAAGGTGCACGATCTTTAGTGCATGATATGAAGTTTATTGAAAAGCTGTCAGATATGGTTTTAAAATCAAAGTATTGTCTTACAGTCTGCACAGGTTCGGCCTTGCTTGCAAAAACTGGCCTTTTAAATCATAAAAAGGCAACATCCAATAAAAAGGCTTTTGAATGGGTTAAATCAGTCAACACGAATGTTTTGTGGGTTGAAAAAGCCAGATGGGTTGTAGATGAAAAATACTACACATCTTCCGGGGTATCTGCTGGAATAGATATGGCATTGGGTTGCTCCATATGACAATTAACCTAACTATTAGGAGCGGATGTTAGTTCAAATCTCCACTAATCCCCCAATAATATCTTAATCAGCGGGACTCTCGTATTAAAGTCATGTATGAGGATTTGAATTCATACGTGATTTTTTTGGTTTGTATGGTAAAATACAGTAGATGAGAGTTATTTATTTTTGACGGAGGAGTTGTGGTAAGGTTATGTTAAAAAAGTTAAACGGTTTTTTAAATATCATAATGGGGTCAACTGTTGGTGTTACTTTTGGAAACAGTATATATCGATATATTAATTACAAAAAATATCCTAATTTATATGCATTGCAGTCGGTACCCTGGTATACAAGCATTTTATTATATTGCAGTGTAACTATAATTATTTTATTAATTTCAATTATCATAAAATTAGTTATTAAACGAAAGCTCGCAAACAAGTAATTTTTTTGCTTCAAAGGTTATGAGCATAACCTATAGTGAGGGATAGTTCAAATCCTAACCTAAATCACCACGATATCAATACAAAGGAGCGCACATATTAAAGTCGTGTTTGAGTAATTTGGACTCATACATGACCTTTTCGTTTTGTATGGTAAAATAGAAGTAGATGAAGAAGAGCATTAAATTCATTGCTAATTAAAATTACAGCAGCACTGTTGTGGACCATGAAGCATCTATTTGGAAGATTAACTGCGTAGTATATGATTTTTTGACACGAGAAAAATGGGAATAAAGTGAGGTGAAGAAGTATGAAACAATTAAAAATTCATTTTCCGGCTTTCAAAGAGGGCGACTGGATTCCAGTGGAATATACCCCAAGAGGAATGGACATTTCACCTGAGATTCATATCGCAGAAGTGAATGAACATGCTATTTCTATAGCAATTACGCTAGATGATGTGTCACATCCTTTCTTCAAAAACTATAATCATTGGCTTATTTGGAACTTACCAATTCTAACGGTTATTCCCAAAGCTATACCAAAGGGTGAACTAACTGGAAGCCTTTTTGGTGCGATGCAAGGCTTAGCATATGGAAAGCATTGCTACAAAGGACCTAAACCACCATTTAAAATGATACACTACTATACTTTTACAGTTTTTATATTAGACACCAAATTAATGTTACCTACAAAATCCACACGAAAAGACTTCTTTCGAGCAGCTGAGGGGCACATTTTGCAAAGTGCAGCTTACACAGGGAAGTTTCAAAGCTGTAGAAAACCACCAACATCTTAATATGCCGTTTCAGCCATGAGACTGTCTGCGGCAACGTGGTAGCAGGTTATCTTTGAGTGTTTGCCACCATCATTATATAAGAACTTTTTGTATAAGCCGTTGAAACTCTTACAATGTTCTTATATAATTATTGTATCTATTTTATCTACATACATCTTAGCATGGGGAGTGCCCTTACGCTATACTTGAAAAGAAAATAACATGAGGAAGTGACCGCCATGTTGAGTATTGCAATATGTGATGACCAGCCAGCAGAGCTTGCTATTATAAATAACTACATAAAAGAATACCTCGAAACCAATATAATTGATGCAGATGTTAAGAAATTTGACCATCCGGATAGGCTGTTGAGTTCCATTGAATCAGAATGCTTTCATCTGTATCTTTTGGATATTGTTATGCCTATGGTCAGCGGAATTGAGCTTGGAAAAGAAATCCGTCGACTTGACCGTGAGGCACAAATCATTTATGCCACTACGGAGCCTCAGTTTGCGTTGCAGGCATATGCTGTAAGCCCCATCAATTATCTTGTGAAGCCAATCAAAAAGGCACAACTGTTTGATACTTTGAGCCTTGCAATCTCCAAAATAGACCTTGGGCAGGAACAAACTTTTGCTGTTAAAACTGCGGATAGTTTGCGGGTAATAAAACTCTCGGATATTGCATGCTGTGAGTACTGCAATCATGCTGTCATTTTCAGACTAAGGAATGGCGAAAATATACTGAGTCGCACGATTCGGGAGAATTTTTCGGAATATACTGCACGCATTTTGGGGGATCGGCATTTTTTGCAATGCCATACATCCTTTGTGGTTAATCTGCGTTGGGTGGAGCGTTTTGCCAAGGATAGCTTTACCCTTTGCGGTGGTAAAACTGTTCCCATTTCGGCAAAACAATACGCTTTGGTCCGAGACACCTTTATGGATTACTTAATGGAAAAGGGGGGACACAGATGAGCGCTCTTATCCCTGATTTATTGCGGGCGGTGATTTCTACCACTGCAAATGTTTTGTTGATGATCTCCCTTTTGCAGCCGAAGTATTCAAAAAAAGTCACACTTGTGACCATGTTTGCCGTTCTTGCTGCCGATTTAGGCACTGCTATTTACTGCTATCTCAGCGGAAACTTAACATTACTCTCAAAGCTGGATATTGTCTTATTTGCAGTGCTATGTTTTGCTGTGCGCCCCATGTTTAAGGATAACTTTATGCAGTGGTTATTTTCTTATATTACTGTTCAAAATATAAGTGACACCGTGATTATTTTAAGCTTTATTGGATCAAGGCATTTGCCTTATCCACAATATACAAATTCTTTTTTGCGTATTATCCTTTTTGGAGCCTTTCTGCTGATTTTATGGCGCTATGTGCGTCCGCTGTATCGGCAGGCGGTGGAGCGCTGGACAGCCTATTTTGCTGTGGCATTGGGGCTTTACATCACATTCAATTACTATGTGATGACTGCAGACAACGTTGTTGAGATGTTGACGCATCAGGCGGTGCCATTGATGCTGGTGATTTTTATCGGACTAGCGTCCTACACTTCCATTTTTCTCTCTCTCAAAAATCTTCAACGGGAGTTTCGAGTGAAAGAAGAAAACCAGAAATTGCAGGCAGAGCAGGAATATCTCCAACTAGCCGCAGGAAATATGACCCAGCGTCTTATGTTAATGGAGGAAGTGACTGCACAAAATACTCGTGCCGCTCATGACCGCCGTCATTTTAATAATGTGCTTTTGGAGCTCCTAGAGCAAGATAAAGTCCATGAGGCCACTGCTTTATTAAAAAAACAAAATCAAATTACAAATACATTGAGTAAGGTTTACTGTGATAACCCTGCTGTCAATGCCGCTATCTGCCACTATGTTGCGCTAGCGAATCAGTCTGGCATTATGACAGAGCTTGAGCTTGATATTCCCAGGGATTTGACCGTGGATTCTTTAGAGCTTTCTATGGTGGTTTCAAATTTGATGGAAAATGCTATTCATGCCTGCGTTACATTACCCAAGAATCAACCTTCATATTTACGGTTTATCTGCCGTAGTGTTGGACGGTTGTTGTTGGAAATGGAAAATCCTTGTACTTCCAACTCTGTTTTGGATGACCAAGGCCACCCTGTTACATGGGAAAATGGTCATGGCATAGGAAGTAAAAGTGTGATTGCATTTGCGAAAAAATATGATGGTGAGCTGATGTATCAAATTGAAAATGAGACTTTTCGGGTACGACTTCTATTATGAGCTTTTTAAGTGTAAAGGTTCATTTTTTATATGCACTACAGCTAATAAACTCATTTTTTTAAAATGTTTATTGTTGATTATCATCATTACTATTTTGAGAGCGTTATTGAGATTTTTATATAACACAAAGTTAAACCCCAGTAATATGAGATTACTGGGGTTTTGTTATAGGTATTTATAATGATTTAATTTATATATCCTATTTTAAACTACTTTTTAATGCTTTTGAGAATAATGAAATGAATCTTTTAGACTCAACTTCACTCAAGCCACTTAAAAGCTGATTAAAAACTGTATGTTCAGTCATAATATGTTCACGCTGGGCCTGGCTTCCTAGCTCAGTAAGCTCCAAATAGTATTCCCGTTTATCTTTTTGTGAGACTTTTCGTTTCACCAAGTTCTTTTTTTCCAGACGATTCACAGCACTAGTCAAGGTGCTTTTGGGTATTTTTAGTATTTTGCATATATCTTTAAGAATAATATCTGTATGCTCCTCAATGGTTTGTATGATACTTAAATCAACCATCGTAAGGCCGTTTATATTATTATAATCAGGTTTATACATTTCTTCTCTTAGTTGATTACCAATGATATGCCATAAATAGTTTAATTTTTTTACGTCATCTAAGCTTGACATGAGTGCCTCCGTATGATACGATTTTCGTACTAATATAATACGACAATCGTATTATATTGTCAATCAATTTTCACAATTTAACACTGTTTTAAATAGAAAAAACCTTTACAGAATATACCCAAATTGTTAAGGACGTTCAATAAAAATAAATTAAATTAAATAAATGAGGTAGATAGTTATGAATAAAAAATATAACGTATTAAAGTTAAGTTACATATTTAATGAAGGTGAGCAAGTAGTTTTTCCTGTTGTTCTTTTTGGAAAAGAAGACATTGTTTTAGTGGATTGTGGATATCCGGGCTCACTAAAACAGTTAGAAGATCAGCTACGTTATCATGATGTTGAGCCCAGTACACTCACAAAAATAGTATTAACCCATCAGGATGATGATCATATTGGTGGTGCTGCTGAATGGAAAGCAAAATATCCCGGAATACAAATTCTTGCCTCCCATAATGAGGAACCCTATCTTTCAGGGAAAGCAAAAAATCTTCGACTTCAACAGGCAGAAGAAATGCAAAAACTTCTGCCAGAAGAACAGAAGGAGTGGGGTGAAACGTTTTGTGATAGGTTTAGAAATCTTCAACCTTTATGCATTTATAGAAAGCTATATTCTGGGGATGTGTTTGATTGGGGTGGTGGTTGTGAAATTATTGAGACGCCGGGACATACGCCTGGGCATATTTCAATTCGGTCGTTGCAAAATGATTTTTTAATTACTGGAGATGCTGCCGTATTAGAAGGAGATGAGTTAGTTATTGCCAATCCCGAATACAGTCTTAAACTTGAAGATGCGAAAAAATCCCTTGAAAAGATATTGAGTTATAACTGTGATCAGTATATTTGTTATCATGGTGGCATCTTAAAGGGATAACTTTTTTAGGTTTTTAAATTAATGACTTTTTTAACATACAGCCATATAAAAGAGTTTGTTGATAATGACAGTAAGATTGGGTATATTTTAAGGACCTTTGCTTAAAAATAAGAAGGTTAATATGATATATTGGAGAAACTTTAAGGTTGAAAGAAATGAATTACTTCTGATTAAAAACTATGGTTTAAGAATCAACATGATAAGTATAAGTACAATGTAATATTCTCCATATACGTAAAATCTTGTTTGGGTGAAATCAACAGTTTTATCATCATTTTTAAGTAAGCAATTTCAGTTAGTATCATGCAACAAGAAAAAGACAGACGTTAGTCGAAAGGAGAATAACGAATGAGTGATAAAAATTTTGTTGGAATGGGACATAATCCCAATCCAAGTGTTCCTGATTTACCTGAGGGTTTTGCTATGGCTCTTTTACAAGAACCAGATGCTAGAAACCGTTATGAAACATTAAATGATATGCAAAAGGCAAAGGTTATTTGCTACATTCAAAGCAACAATGAATCAGGTTATGAAGCAAAAGAGAAAATTGATATTGCCATAAATAGTCTAAAAAACAATAATTTAGGTTTCACCAATGGATTTTAAAATGCCATATGGAGAAAAGGAGAGTTATGGGCAATAAACAAGTGGTACGGGACTACCCCTAGGGCTCGGTTTGGCTCTTGAAGGATACAAGGAAATGGATTATTTTTTTCACTATCAATAGAGGAACAGATGATAAATCATACCCAAACGATACAATCTAAAAATGGAATAGTAGCCTATGTAGAGGCAAAATGAAAGGAGTCTGCTTATGTTTCATTGTAAGCAGACTTTTTGTAAAAAAGAAAACCACGTGTTAGTCAAGTAGCTTAAAGCAAAACATAAGAGAAAAAAGGAACTCCATTTATTAAAATAATTTATGTAGTAATCAACTGCAAAAATAAAATTACGAAGGGAGCTTTATTCTGGATTTTGAAGAATGAAATGTTTTTTCATTGCCCAGACTATACTCAAAGTTCCTTAATTGATAACTTTATGGCTTATCAAAAGGAACCATATTTTTTAAACCTTATTATTTTTGGTGTTCTAAGAAATACTGATTTTCAACTTGCACCTTTTTCGTTCTTTTGATAGAATGTCATAAAATAGAACTTCTTCTATCATCAAAGGAGGTAAACAAACAAGTGGACTTTGATTTATCAAAATGTATTGGCTTTGTAACTACATCAGCAATTAAAACAGTCACCGAGGATTTCAACAGACGAATGATAAAATACGGATCAACCAGAATACAATGGATTGCTCTGTATTTTTTGTTAAATACAGATAAAGAAATGAGCCAAAAGGAATTGGCCGTACTAATGAATATTCAGGATCCTTCTCTGGCAAGACTGATTGATAGAATGGAAAGAGATGGTTTGATTCGGAGGATTGAAAACCAAAAAGATAAACGAATGAAAATTCTGGAGCTTACGGAAGAGGGGCGGCTTAAGGCTAAGTCGTTAATGCACTACGGGCAGGAATTTAGCGACCTTCTTCTAGAAGATATCTCGGATGAGGAAGTAGAAATTTTCCATAAAGTTTTAAGTAAAATGCTTAATAATATAGAGAAAAAGCAATAAAATAGTATATGTAAACGATGACCCTGAAAAGGGTCATTTTTTATTTTCTAAAGGTTCAGTAATTACCATTGTGAACATAAAAGATGTGAGGTTTGTTGGAGAAACTTTTAATTTTAAAGTTGACAAGAAAAGAATAAGTTGCTATACTAACGATAAACATACTAATAATAAGTATACTAATTAATAAAACAAATCAAAGGAGGAATTAAAATGGCAAGTAATGTGAGAGAAACATTAAATAACTTTGTTGGTGGGCTTGGAAGCCTTGGAGAAACAAACGGCGAAATGGTGAATGCTTTTATGGGGTTGCTTGGAGCGGCCTACGAACCCAAGGCGTTGGATGTGAAGACAAAAGAATTGATGAGTGTAGGTATTGCATGCTATACCAGATGTGAATATTGCATCGTATACCATACCTATAAAGCTTTTGAGGCAGGTGCAACAAAGGAAGAAATTTTAGAATCTGCTATGGTTGCTGTTGCTTTTGGCGGTGGTCCATCCATGGCATACTCCGTTACTTTGTTAAAAGATAGCATTGCGGAATTTGAAAACGAATTTAAATAAATATAAACAGGGAGCGTTTTTAAAATAAATCGCTCCTTTTTTTTCAAGGAGGCTAAGATGATGAAAATCATACTGAATAAATTATCAGGTGAAGATAAAAGTTCAAAAGTGGGCAAAATTTTAATGAAAGTTGGCCAAAAAATACAAGTAGGTGATGGTTTATTCAATACAGAATCCAAGAAAGGCAATTTTTTGGTAAAGTCTGAATATGAAGGAATAATACAAAACATATTGATTGAAGAAGGTCAGCAGGTTAAAATTGGCGAAGCCGTTGCAGAAATTGATGGCGAAAAAGTCAATAAAGCACCTGAGGCGACAAAGAAAGGCTATAGTTTCGGTCTTGCAAAACCTAGAAAAGAAGACATCACTTGCGATGTCGCCGTGATTGGCGGTGGTCCTGGTGGTTATGTTGCCGCTATCAGGGCAGCACAATTAGGGGCAAGTGTTGTAGTAATAGAAAAAAATAAAATCGGTGGTACCTGCTTGAACTCCGGTTGTATTCCCACAAAAAGCTTTGTAAAAAGTGCACATCTTTATGATGAAATGCATAGAAGTAATGAATTTGGAATAAAAGCTGGAGAGATGGCCATTGATATTCAGCGTATTGTAGGTAGAAAGAATGAGGTGGTATCAACCCTATCCACAGGGATTCATTCTCTTTTGGATTACTGGAAAATAAGGTTTATTGAAGGAGAGGCCATGGTAACAAAAGACATGATCTCCGTAAAAAATCATAAGATTGAAGCCTCCATACATGCAAAGAACACAATTATCGCAACAGGCTCATCTCCTTCAAAACTGAATATTCCCGGAGCAGATTTGCCAATGGTTTTTACAAATGAAGAAATACTGAATCTTAATAGGGTTCCTGCGTCACTCACTATTGTCGGTGGCGGTGTGATTGGAATGGAATTTGCGTTTATCTTTAATTCCTTTGGCAGTAAGGTGACAGTTATTGAGTTTCTTGATGATATTTTAGCAAATTTTGATGCAGATATCATCGAAGTGATTACAGAAGAATGCAGACAAAGAGGAATAAAGATATACACAAAAGCAAAAGTTGAGGAAATTTCTCTAGCGGAAGATGGACAAGCTATCACTATGTTCTCACAAGGAGAAAAGCATTTTGTTGTTGGTGAAACCGTACTAATGTCGGTTGGCAGAAGAGCGAATTTAACCTCCATTAATCTTGCAGAGCTTGGGGTTGCATTAAACGCAAAGCAGAACGGAATAGAAGTAAATGAACATATGCTTACTTCTAAGGATGGGATATATGCAATCGGAGATATTACCAATAAAATACAACTGGCTCATGTTGCCAGCCATCAAGGCATTATTGCTGCTGAAAATTGCATGGGAAAAACAAGCGTTATGGATTATTCTGCTATTCCAAGTGCAGTCTTTTTATCTCCTGAGATTGGTATGGTTGGTCTTTCTGAAAAGGAAGCAAACCGTCTGGGAATTCCCTATAAAATCAGTAAGTTTCCTTTTGCTGCAAATGGAAAGGCATTAAGCCAAGGAGAACAGAATGGATTTGTAAAAGTTCTATCTCATGAGGAAGACCATCGAATTTTGGGTGCAGCAATCATTGGGCCGGGAGCAACGGACTTGGTTTCGAATTTTACCTACTATATTCAGAATAAGACGGATTATAGAACCCTAAGTCACCTTGTTTTTGCCCATCCCACGACGGCAGAATCTGTGCATGAGGCCATATTGGGAATCACTGGGGAGGCTATCCATTTTGTATAAGGTTTTTCTTTCACAAAGCTATAATCCATATTTCAATCTTGCTTTTGAGGAATATCTTGTTCTTAATGCTGAAAAAAATGAACAGGTTCTATTCTTGTGGCAAAATCAAAATACAGTTGTGATAGGAAGAAACCAGAATCCTTGGAAGGAATGCAATTTAGATGGATTAAGTTTACAGCAGGGAAAACTTGTCAGACGATTGTCAGGCGGTGGGGCTGTCTATCATGATTTGGGTAATTTAAATTTCACTTTTATATCACCTTTTTCAGAAAATAGAGTAGAACAGAATATTGGTGTTATTATCAAGGCTTTGGCCTCAAATGGAATTGATGCTGTTTTCAGCGGAAAAAATGACATTTTGGTGCAGGGAAACAAGGTATCGGGAAACGCATTTTTTGTAGAAGGCGATATACTTTGTCATCATGGGACTTTGCTGATTGATTCTAATTTAGAAAAGCTAAACAGCTTTCTAACTGTTTCTGAGCAAAAGTTACGATCCAAAGGAATAGATTCCGTGAAAGCCAGAGTGAAAAATCTTAAGGAAATAAATAGAGATATTACAGTTGAAAACCTTATACATTCCTTAACTGGTGAATTTGTGCCAGAGGGAGAGGATTCCGTTATAGAGTGGGTCAATGAGGATTTTGTGGAACACGAAAACAGGAAGGATTTGCAGGAAAGGATTAAAGGGTTTGAAAGCTGGGATTGGAATTTTGGTTCTTCACCTGAATTTGATCTTCATGTTTCAAAGCGGTTTCCCTGGGGAGAGGTTGACTTATTTCTCATTGTGAAGGATGGTTATATTGTTGATGCTAAAATTACTACGGATGCTTTAGATATTGCTTTACCTCATAAAATAAAAGCTGTTATAAAAAACAGAAAATATGATTATGATGAAGTTATTTCATTGCTTGAATCCGAAAGTGTGGTTGCAAATATTTCTTTTCATACTGCTAAGTGATTGAGACTGTATGGTAATATAATTTCTAAGTGTAAAAATGAGTCTTTTAAGTGTAAAGACTCATTTTTTCTTTTCCTCATTATATTATCATCACAATAACTTGAAGAAATCCACATATTTTGGTGCAAAGGAGCATGATGGAATGGAAAAACGCAGGCGTGAGGATATGGCTTTAGAAGTCCCGAATGCTGAAGGTAATGTATGGCCAAAGCAGGTTTGCCCAACTTTTGAGGCAAGAACTGGTGCACCAGAAGGATTGCAGCAGTGCTGGTATTGCCGATATGCCGACTTTCATCTGGACAAACCCAGGGCGCTGGATGTAGGTATTTGCTACTGGCCCAATAAAATATCTAAGTAAAGAAAACTGGTAAGCGTGCATTTATATGGGAATATAGTACTATGTACTATAAAATTGGTATATTTCATTAGGAGCTGTTTTTTAATATCTTCTCAGTTTCCCAGAAATCGATTTTAAAAGAGGTAGGGAAGTTTTCTAATGATCGGTCGTACACGCCGCTGGAAACCTTATCCTTGGACATAAGTGATGTGATTTGTTTTAGTAATACATACAATGCAGGGGTGCGCTGATGTTGTACGATTTACATTAGCCACTTCATTCTTCTTTATATAATTAAGAGGGCATTTAGCCATAAAAATGGTTAAATGCCCAAACTTGATGCTTAATCTTGAGAAAAAAAGCTATTGATATGATATTTATTTTATATAATCTGTAATACCTAAACGATTTCCAAATGCATCATCAAATTCTACAGCTGTACCAGTACCAATTGGAAAGGGCTCCGTTAAAAATGCTACTCCTTTGGATTTCAGTTTTTCATACTCAGATGGCACATTGTCCACCACAAACCATATTGTTGGTTTCACGTCAGGGAACTTTCTTTTATCTTTTAAGATAATAGCGGGTTCTTCGTTTCCTACATGAAAGGCTACCATACCCTTATCTGAAAAATTAAACTTTATCTTCAGTCCAAGGGTTTCGGAATAATATTTTATTGCGCTTTCTAAATCATCTACTGGAAGAAAAAAATTATCATAGTTTTTCAAAGCAAAAATCTCCATTTCATATTTTATTTGAGTATAATATAGCACATATAATGTGACAACAGTATGTCAAATTAAGAGGAATTTTAATTGTTTACTCATCGATTTTTTATCTATTTATTCATAGATATTTTATCTGAAATAATCTCACTCTATTCTATTTTCATAAACCTTTACAGTACCTCAATGCAAATTTTGAAATGTCCTTATCGATTATAGAAAAATACTACACCAATGAATAAGGTGTAGTATGGTTTCTTACGACTGGCATTCCAAAGGTCTGCTTTTTCTTTGTTACATCCCGATATATTTCACATAATCCGGTATGGACATGAGTTCCATTTCCAGTTTTGTTTTTGTTTCATCGGAAACATAATTTTGTGTTGCCATTTCAAACCCTGCCTGCTCCACGGCTTGCAAATACACATTCACCGTTTTTTTGATTTTTTTTTCTTTACTGCTTAAAAGCTTGCCGCAGTTTCGATAGATTTCAAGGACAGGATTGCAGGCTGCAAACACAGCTTTCATGGTTTCAAAATTATTATTTCCCGGGAAACCGCAGTTTGAAATCACCATAAATTGCTGTAACTTTGCTTTAGTATCAGCAAGGTCAAAATTATTATTGGAATTTACGATTAGAGGGCTTTTCAAAGGTGCAAGCCTGTCTATAAAATTTTTCAATGCTGCTGTCATGTTCCATGTATAAACCGGAGTTGCGAAGCAAACCACATCAGCAGAATTGTATTTGGCTATGAGCTCTGTCATATCATCTTGCATCACACATTGGCCTGGGGTCTGAAACCAACAGGCAAAACATCCCTTGCAGTGCCCAATCTTCTTGTTTATTAAGAATATATTTTCTGTATCAGCACCGGCTTTTTTTGCACCATTCAAAAAAGCCTCTGAAATAACGTTTGTGTTACTGTTTGCCCCAGCAGGGCTACCGTTAAATATTATAAATTTCATTATATTTTGTTCTCCTTTTCAATCCTTACTCCATTTAATCGAAGGAGGGGATAATTAAATTTTGTTGGGAATACAGGTTGTTAGCTTGATTATGAATTGTGCAACCTTGAATTCATTGTAGAGCTGGCAAGACAGATTTTCAATAAACTCTCCGTAGAGTTGTGAACCCTTTTTTTTATCTGCTTTCTTTTAAGGTTCATAGTACAATAAAATTAAAAAGAGAACATTCCTGATATTTTTAATTTTTAATGGTATTTAAAAACAACTTTTAATTCCGTTCATTCATTATTCAAAATCTCAGTTAATATCAAAGCCCTCTTTCAGATGTGGAAAAAGAAAATGGGAAGGTTTTTTGTTATAAAGCAATGTCAATTTATGCATAGCCCTTGTGCAGGCGACATAGAGCAAACCTCTGTCATATTTGTTGTAGTAGACATCCTCATTCACATTTGGAATAATTACTTCATCAAATTCCAACCCTTTTGACATTTGAACAGATGTAACTGAGACACCATTTCCGAAATGAGTGCTATCCATGGAAATATACTGAATATCATAATCATGTTTTAATATTTCGTATATTTCTTTAGCATCACGATTTGTTTTAAGAATAATGCCAAGGGAAACGGCACTGCTCTTTAAAAAGCTATCCAATTTCACTTTAATTTGTTCAAGTTCCTCATTTTTATTCGAACAGGAAACAATTATAGGTATTTCTCCATGCCTCTCGATTGGCTCTAGTTTTTCTACCTGGCCGATACTCTTAGCAAAGGCAATGATTTCATAAGTGGAGCGGTAGCTTTTATTTAGTTCTACAAGGTAAGCATCATCGTAAAGCTCCTGTAATTGTGATAAGGTATGCAAATGGTTTGGATGAATTGACTGACTAAAATCACCTAAAATTGTTTTCTGACAAGTATAAAGTTGGTTAAGCACTGCATATTGAATGGGGGTATAGTCCTGCATTTCATCTATAACCAAATGCTTCGTAAGAGGGGATTCCTTTAAGCCTTGGAAAGCCCTATGCAGATATAGGAAGGGAAATACATCAGACCACTCTAAGGTTTGTTTCTTGGGAAGAATAAGCAGGTGAGATAATTCTAGCCATTGATAAAAAAATTTGTATAACGCAAGGGTATTTTTAATTTTAAGCATTGTGGATAACTTTTTTATAATTACTTTTGCTCTTGGAATTTCATCCTCCATAAAATGAACTGATTGAAAATAATCATGAATATCATTGGCAATTAACTCAATTCGTTTTTTCATAGAATAACTTTTGTATGCAAGGAAACGCTTTTGTATCCATTCGGCTGTAACTGAAAATTGACCATTCGTATAATCCGTCGGTTCAAAAATAAGCTTTGGAAGGGCTTCTATGAAATCATCAAGCTTTCTCACAAAATGTAAGGTGGATTTATAGCGCACCCGCTCTGCCCACTGGGCATCTTTTATTTCTAATGGGTCTTTTTCAGGTTCAAATTGGATAATACCCTGAAGATGTGCATCTGCAA
>JAEZPX010000173.1 GCA_023413275.1 Bacillota bacterium
GGTTTAGGTTGATTGACATTGAATATGTAGAGGGGGATCAGGAAGTGGTAGAAAAAGGAAAAATTATTGTGAATGGCGAAGAGCAGGTCGTGGATATGATCCGCAAAAGTGGAGTTACATACATCAAGACCAGAGATATTGCAAATGTACTCGGGTTGAAAGTTGGAAATAAAGGCAGTGTTCCGACGCTGGATAAATAAGATAAGCCCCCATTTGGGGGCTGTTTTTTATTGCGTGTGGTAGCACATAATATCACTTGCAAATAACACTCGTATGACACAATTGTGAGAAATATCCTTATATAAAGGCGTTTTAAATTATGCAAGAGATAATTATTTCAAAATTTATACGAAATATCAAAGCCCCGAGAACTTCAAGTTTTCGGGGTTTATTTTATTGTATCTAAAATAATATTAAAGAGATGTAGGTACTTAGAATATAGAAACCATCATCCATTGATACACATGTAAACAAAATAATAATACTCAAATGACACACATATGACACAAAGTACAATCGTATCTATTTCTCTGATTTCTAAAGCATTATCTCTTCTATAACCCATTATATCTAAAAGCCATTGCGGATTGCAATTGAATATTTTGAACTATTAATCCTAGAGTATGACACTTTTTTCTAAAGTATTAGAACCAGAAAATAGATAATTGTCTTGTAGAAAAAATCAAATGTCTTTCAATTAAGATGTAAATAAAAATAGTGAAAAGACAATTTTTTATTAAAATAATAAATATTAATAATTATTTTGAAATTATCAACAACTTTTCCCTAAAAAAAAATTGATGATAATGCAATTTTTTGTATTAGCATGAAATTCGATGTAAAAAAATATAATGAAGGTAGTAATATTTTGCTATTTTAGTTATTGACAGGCATTAAAAAGGGTGGTATATTTTGAACAAAGATTCAATATGTTGAATTAATTCAAAATGTTGAACGATTCATCATGAATCTCGCCTTGTACTTCCGTAATGCAGCAGCGGAAAAAGAGGCATTGGAATTTTACATCATTTATTTTTTTGAAGGAGGAGATATTATGACGGGTACAACTTTAATTAGTGCTGACAATACGTGGGCACTCATGGCGATCACTTGTGGCTGGGTTGCGTTTTCCATTTACGCAGAACAGACATGGGCTTGGGCTTCCAAACTTTCCGGTGCAATTATTGCACTGATTGGTGCATTGCTATTAACGAATTTGAACATTATTCCAACAAATGCACCTTGGTTCGACGATATTATTTGGGGTTATGTAGTTCCACTGGCGATACCGCTGTTGCTGTTACAGTGTGATATTCGCAAAATCTGGAAGGAGTCGGGAAAGCTGTTGATTATTTTCCTGATTGGCTCAATTGGTACGACTTGTTCGGCTGTTTTGGCGTTCAATTTATTGAAGAACAGTGTTCCTGATGCAGCAGGTGTTGCTGCGATGATGACAGGCTCTTACATTGGCGGTGGTGTGAATTTTGCAGCATTAGCGGGCTCCTTCGAGATTCCCGGTGAAACTGTTGCGGCAACTACAGTGGCAGATAACCTTTTAATGGCTTGCTATTTCTTCGTACTAATTGCAATTCCAAGTATTGGATTCTTCCGTAAAGCTTTTAAACATCCCCACTTAGATGAGGTAGAAAGTATCGGTGTTGATGAAGCTGCAAAGACACAGGCGGCTGCTTACTGGGAAAGAAAACCTATCTCTTTAAGAGACATTGCCGTTGATTTTGCAATCAGTGCTATTATTGTTTGGGTTTCATTTTCCATTGCGAAGATTTTAGGAGTTGTTATCCCTAAAAGTAATGAAGGATTTATTGTGTTAAACGCAATATTGAGTAATAAGTATTTAATTATGACAACAGTTGCCATGGCGGTTGCAACTTTTGGGTCTAAGCATGTGGCAAAAACAGCAGGTGCTCAGGAGATTGGTACATACTTAATTTATTTGTTCCTGTTTGTAATTGGTGTTCCTGCATCTATTAAGCAGATTCTTGTGAACGCACCAATGTTGTTTGTATTCTGCTTGATAATGGTTGTTGGCAATATGCTATTTTGTTTTATCTTTGGTAAATTGCTTAAGTTTAATTTGGAGGATATTATTCTTGCATCCAATGCAAACATTGGCGGTCCCACAACAGCGGCAGCCATGGCAATTTCCAAAGGCTGGGTGAAATTGGTAGGACCTATTATGCTGGTTGGTACATTGGGATATGTTATTGGCACATATTTTGGAACGATTATTGGTCAGTTGTTAGGTGCATAAGCATAAGAGATTTTTTTGAAGAGACGAAAAGAGGAGTAATATGATATTTGACGGACATTCGGACATCTTTAGTGATGTCACCATCAGACGCCTGCTTGGCGAAACGCAGGTTATAAAAAATCACCATTTAACAAGACTGCGTAAGGGCGGAGTTGAAGGGGGCTGCTTCGTCATCTGGATTGATCCACCTTTTGACAAAGAACCGTCGAGAAGGCTGGAACAAATTCTAAAGGCAACAAAGGATGAAATGGCAGAGTGTGAAGATGCAGTTTTGGTTCATAATATGGCAGAAATCGAAGCAGCTAGAAAGGCTGGAAAGTTCTTCATTCTGCTAGGCATGGAAGGTCTTTCTGGAATTGGGGAAGATTTGGATCAGATCCATAGACTTTATGATTTTGGTGTGCGTCATGCCATGTTGACATGGAACGAGCAAAATTTATTGGCTACAGGGGTTCAAGGTGATCCTTCCAGAGGAGTCACAGAACTGGGGAAAAAAGCAATTCGCATGATACAGGAAAAACATATGATTATGGATGTTTCTCATCTAAATGAGCGTTCTTTTTGGGACGTAATGCATATGGCGGAGGGGCCCATCTTGGCTTCCCATTCCAATGCAAAGGCACTGGCGCCTGCAGCAAGAAATTTGTCAGACGAACAACTCTTGGCAATACGAGATACAAAGGGTTTGATTGGATTAAATTCCTTTAATTTATTTGTGAGTCAAAATTTGAACGAGCAAACTGTGGATAATTTAGTGAAGCATGCGTCCTACATAGCGGATAAAATTGGGGTGGAGCACCTTGGTTTTGGATTTGATTTCTTTGAATTTCTTTCAACGGAGTCCATGAAAAGCTATAGTGATCAGGATACATCTTATACCGTAGGTTTAGAGGATTGCTCTAAGATTCCTGATTTGCTTTTAAAAATGAAGGCGGCAGGTTTTACGGAGAAAGAGCTGGAAATGATTTCATATAGAAACTGGTTCAGCTTGATACAAAAGGTTTTGGGCTAAGATAGCTAAAAAATACAAATGAAAAAAGTTGTGAAAAAACAAAAGAAATATTATGGTGTAAAAGAACTTAAGATGTGTAGTTAAAATTAAAATAAGACATATTCTTCATTCTCGAATATGTCTTATTTTTATGTATTTAATTTAAAAGCTTCAAATAAAAAACGCTGCACTATACAGCGTAATTGTCTGTTAAAAGAAAGGAGGGGTCATTGCCCAAATAGAAACGCATTCTTCCTCTGTGTTATTAATATATTTATGTGGCAGGGAACTGCTGAAATAAATGCTATCACCTTCATAAAGCACATATTCATTCCCGTTTAAGTGAACAGTCAATGTACCTTTTAGTACATATCCACATTCCTCCCCTTCATGACAAAGGGTTTCTTTTTCATAAGTACACCCTTTTTCCAAACGAACCTCTGTCATATCCAATAAATGCCCGGCACGAGTGGGAGACAATAATTTATAAAAGCTGTTATTGTGGTGGGTTACAATGATTTTATGATCTCCTCGACGGATGAGGATGCCGTCCTCTTTTTCCTTATCTTCAAAAAAATAATTGATATTTGTTTCCAAGGCACTAGCCAAGCGCCAGAGGCTGACCACTGAAGGCACAACCAAATCACGCTCTATTTGGCTGATTAAGCCGGTACTTACTTCCGAAATTTTAGACAGTTCTGCAATGCTTAATTTTTTTTTATTCCGTAGTTCTTTAAGCCGTGAACCGATTTGAAAATCCATGTCGCATTCCTCCTTTATTTAAGGTATAAAAAACAGACCAATTGCTCTGAAAGTGTTTTATTTTAAACAAAATTGCAAATAGTATAATGAAATGAAACCGAACTCCTTGTGTGGCATAACAAGTCTGTATTATGTGATTTTATTTATTATACTACATTTTATCATCAATACATTCATGGAACAATGATTTTTTGAAAAAAGTATATAACAGGATAAGTAGATAAAAGGCTTTTTCTTGGGGAAGATTGCAAAATAGGGGGTTGTGTGCTATGATGTTTAAGGTATATTATAGGTGTTTAACGAACTTTTATAAGCTGATTTTGTGTGAGTATTATAAGACTCAACAGAAGGGTGCTCCGGAGTTTGGTATTAATACACTTGTAATCGGAATAAGTATTTATAATTGGAGGATTTTATGTTGACAAGTAAGCAAAGAGCATATTTACGTTCCATGTCAAACGGAATAGATGCTATTTTTCAGGTTGGAAAGAATGGTGTAACACCTGAGTTGAGAGATACGGTGCATAATGCGCTGGAAGCAAGAGAATTGATAAAAGTCAGTGTCTTGGATAATAATATGTTATCGGCTGCAGAAGCGGCAGAGCTGCTTGGCAGCAGAACAGGGGCGGACGTGGTTCAGGTGATTGGAAATAAATTTGTATTATTTCGTCAATCAAAGACCAAGCCTGTAATAGAATTGCCTAAATCAAAATAATAATGTGGAGAGGATGCCATGGCTAACGTATTGGATTATCTCCTTTGGCGAGGAGATTTAACGTTGGAGCAATCCCCGTTTCAGGACGTGGATGGCTTTATTTTAACATGCTTATCCTATCATTTTTTAACAGAAGTCTTAAAGCAATATGATGCGCAGCCTGTAAAGATTAGTGAATTGGCACTAAGAGTCAAAGAGCTCCCCCAGGAAAAGCTTCATATACGAGACCCACAAGATGTGGTGTTGTTGCAGCTCATGGGGAAAAGTCCACGCTTTCAGAATATGGCGGTTTGTTTTTATACGGACCATATTGACATAGAAAAGGAAGCGCAGTTTTCTGCTATTACCGTTCTTGTAGGAGATGGGACTTTTTTTGTTTCCTACAGAGGAACGGATTTATCTTTGATTGGCTGGAAAGAGGATTTTAATATGAGCTTTTTGGATCTTGTTCCTGCACAAACAGCAGCGGCGGCGTACCTTTTGTATGTGGCGCAGCAACTTTCAGGAAAGATTCGTGTTGGAGGACATTCAAAAGGCGGAAATTTAGCAGTTTTTGCATCTGCAGTAAATCCTAAAGAAGTACAAGAACGAATTGTATGTATATATAACCATGACGGGCCAGGCTTTCAGGAAGGGATGCTTCGTTTTCAAGGGTACCGTGATATTCTTGAAAAACTGCATACCTTTGTTCCCCAATCCTCTATTATTGGAATGCTGATGAATCATCAGGGAGAATATACTGTGGTGAAAAGTGCAGAGAAAGGCGTAATGCAGCACGATCCTTATTCGTGGGAAGTTATGGGGGCAGATTTTATTCGGTTAGAGGCCGTTTCTATGGAAAGCAAATTTTGGAATAAAACCTTAAAGTGTTGGTTGAAAAGTTTAACACCCCAAAAGCGAGAAAAGTTTGTGGATGCATTGTTTGAGTTATTGGCTGCCACCCATGCGGATGAACAAGGAGAGGTGGTTTTATCACCTAAAAATACGTTACGAACTCTGCAAACTTTAAAGGATGAGGAAGAGGAAACAAGAGACATTATCTTTGAGGGTCTGCATTTATTGTGGGTTGCTGCAAGAAAAACAGCGGGAGATTATGGGTTAGCATTGCAAAGACTGGCTGAAGTGAAACTATTGGAAAAGAATAGATAAAGAGGCGTTTCTATGCGAAGTGAAATAGCAAGTTTTAAGGAATGCAAAAGCATAGCCATTATGGGTGGAACTTTTGATCCCATCCATAATGGACATTTGGTAACGGCGGAGGCTGTGCGCCACCGTTTTAATGTGGACAAGGTTATTTTTATCCCTACCGGCAGGCCGGCACATAAAGCAAAGCGTCAGATAACAGCAAATGAGCATCGGTATTTAATGACTGTTTTAGCAACCATGCGTAATCAAAATTTTGAGGTGTCTCGCATTGAAATTGACCGACCCGGTATGACCTATACCATAGATACCATTGAAGCGTTGAAGCAAATGTGTCGACCTGATGTAAGGCTTTATTTTATTACAGGGGCAGATGCCATTCACCAAATCATGAACTGGAAGGAGCCGGAACGGCTTTTGTCGTTATGCGATTTTGTTGCGGTGACCAGACCGGGATATGATAGAGAGCGTTTATATGGGGATATTCGAGAAATCAAAGAGAAATACACCAGCCGAATCCATTTTATGGAAGTGCCTGCACTGGCAATTTCCTCCTCTGATATTAGAAATCGGGAAAAAAGAGGGGAACCAATTAAATATTTATTGCCTCAGGCAGTGGAGGATTATATCCATAAATTCTGCCTGTATCAGGACGAAGAAAAGGATGAGGTGAAATTTATGCTGGATTTGGGGGTAATGCAGGAAAAATTGCAGTCTGCATTGTCAATTAAGAGATATATCCATACCATGGGTGTTGCCGATGAAGCGGAGCGTCTGGCAGAGATTTACGGCACCCAAAGGGACAAGCAAAAAGCCCGGGTGGCAGGCTTATTACACGACTGTGCCAAGGACTTTCCCCCTGAAATGAGGGATCGTTTTTGTAAGGAATATAAGGTGGCAAAGGACGAATATATGAAAAAGATACCTGATTTGATTCATCCTTTTTTAGGGGCGGAGGTAGCAAAAAGAGAATATTTGGTTGCAGATGAAGAAATTTTGGGAGCAATACGCTTTCATACTACAGGAAAGGCAAACATGTCTTTACTGGAAAAAATCATCTATATTGCTGACTATATTGAACCAAATCGGGAATCTTTTGATGGGTTAGAGGAAGCCAGAAGGTTGGCATATCTGGATCTGAATATGGCTATGAAATATATTTTAGAGGAAACAATAAAATATGTAAAAAAAAGGGGACGGGAAATACACCCTCTTTCGTTAGAAGCAATAGAATATTATAAGGATTGTTAAGGAGGAATAACATGGACGCAATGAAAGCTGCCAAGATTGCCCAAGAGGCATTGGAGGATAAATTAGGACAGGATATTCGAGTTTTGGATTTAAAAGGATTATCCAATATTGCGGACTGCTTTGTAATAGCAAGCGGTAATAATGTAAATCATTTAAGAGGAATGGCAGATGAAATTGTGCGTAAGCTGACTCTGGAAGATGTAAAACTGCATCACTCAGAAGGATACAGTGGCGCAACATGGATTTTGCTGGATTTTGGGAACCTGCTGGTTCACTTGTTTAATAAAGAACAAAGAGATTTTTATGGTCTGGATCATGTTTGGAGCGATGCGAAGGACGTAAAATAATCGTTGGGAAATGAAATAAACCATAAAAAAGCGTTATCTAATAAATAGGTAACGCTTTTTTGTTTTATTGATATAGGATGAAGGCGAAGTGAAAAAGGTAGCATTAAATCAAAATGAAATGGGAATCTTTTTGGGATAGAGGCATGCAAATGGTAGGAAAACAAGGTGATTCTTGTTCATCTATTAAAAACATTTGTGCGTCTGCAATGAAATGTAAAAAAAACTATTAGTCGTTTTTTTAACGCCCCATGTAATTACTTATAGATTTTATGTAAGACTGTAATTTTTTTTAATAATTATATCCAATAATTTTTTTTCTAGGGGCAAAGGGTGTAGTAAGAAATGTTTAGAATTTTATACTTTTTTTAATTATCCTTTTTTGCTCCTTTTTTCATCATTGCAATGATGAAAAAAATGTATTATAATTGTGCCCAAGATCAAAGGAGTTCTTAAACAGCGTAGTTCTGCGTGTTTAAGGACTTTTTTTTTTCTCCATATTAAATGGGGAAATTTTTTTTCTGAAAAATGGGAAATAGTGATAGACGTTTTTAAGGCTCAAGGGCACCTTAGAAAAAAAACGTGGAGAACACAGATGAAGGTTTGAAAGGATGAGGAGTATGGGAAACAATTTGTTTCAGCAAACCAACGAAGCAATGGGATTATATGACCCAAGCTTTGAGCATGATAACTGCGGAATTGGTGCAATTGTAAATATTAAAGGTATGAAAAGCCACCAAACTGTAGAAGATGCGTTAAAAATTGTAGAAAACTTGGAACACAGAGCAGGTAAGGACGGAGAGGGCAAGACTGGAGATGGTGTAGGCATTTTATTGCAGATTTCTCACAAGTTCTTTTCAAAAGAGGCAAAAAAACTAGGATACTGCATTGGAGATGAAGGTGATTATGCAGTGGGTATGTTTTTTCTGCCCCAAGGGGAGCTGGAAAGAAACCGTGCGAAAAAGATGTTTGAAATCATTGTTGAAAAAGAAGAATTGGAATTTGTGGGTTGGAGAGAGGTTCCTACCAATGCTTCTATTTTGGGGAAACAGGCTTTAGATTGTAAGCCATATATTTTACAGTGCTTTATCAAAAGAAAGGGGGATACTAAGAGGGGTCTAGACTTTGAGCGCAAGGTTTATGTGGCAAGAAGGGTTTTTGAGCAAAGCAATGATGATTCTTATGTGGTTTCTCTTTCCACTCGAACCATTGTATATAAAGGAATGTTTTTGGTAAAGCAGCTTAGATTATTCTTTTTGGATTTGCAAGACAGAGACTATGAAACTGCCATTGGTATGGTACATTCTCGTTTCAGCACGAATACGACACCGAGCTGGGATCGGGCGCACCCCAATCGCTATATTTTACATAACGGAGAAATTAATACAATCCGTGGGAACTCCGATCTGATGCTGGCCCGTGAGGAAACCATGGCGGCAGACGTTTTCAAGGGAGAAATGCACAAAGTATTACCAATAATTAACCAATCAGGCTCCGATAGTGCCATGTTGGATAATACTCTAGAGTTCCTCGCCATGAGTGGCATGGATTTGCCTTTGGCGGTTATGGTTACCATTCCTGAACCTTGGAGCAACAATAAGCACATTAGTCAGGCGAAAAAGGATTTTTACCAATATTATGCCACTATGCTGGAACCTTGGGATGGCCCTGCCTCCATTTTATTTTCTGATGGTGAGGTATTGGGTGCAGTTTTAGATAGAAATGGCCTAAGGCCTTCCCGTTACTACATTACCAATGACGATAGATTGATTCTATCCTCGGAAGTAGGTGTTTTGGATATTCCTGTGGAAAAAATCATCAAAAAAGACCGTTTGCGCCCAGGAAAAATGCTTCTTGTGGATACAACAAAGGGTACCATTATAGACGATGATGATTTGAAGGAACAATATGCAACACGACAACCCTACGGTGAATGGATTGACAAAAATCTTGTTCACCTAAAGGATATTTCAATTCCAAATAAAAAAACGCCTCAGTATACAAAGGAAGAGTTGGCAAGATTGCAAAAGACCTTTGGTTATACCTATGAAGAAGTAATGACGGCAATCCTGCCCATGGCTAAAACAGGGGAGGAAGCAATTGCTTCCATGGGTACAGATACGCCCTTGGCTGTACTTTCGGAAACAAATAAACCGTTATTTAATTATTTTAAGCAGATGTTCGCCCAGGTAACCAACCCGCCTATTGATGCAATTCGTGAGGAGATTGTAACAAGTACAACAGTGTATATTGGTGGAGCAGGAAATCTTTTGGAAGAAAAGCCGGAAAACTGCAAGGTTATCCGTGTGAATAACCCCATTCTTACCAACACAGATTTAATGAAAATCAGGGATTTGGATATTGAGGGCTTTAAGTCCACAGTAATACCTATTACCTATTACAAGAATACCCAGCTGGAAAGAGCCATTGACCGACTGTTTGTAGAGGTGGATCGGGCTTACAGGGAAGGAACGAATATTATTATTCTTTCCGACCGTGATGTGGATGAAAACCATGTGCCCATTCCTTCCCTATTGGCAGTTTCGGCAGTCAGTAAATATCTGGTGAAAACCAAAAAGAAAACCAGCATTGCTTTGATTTTGGAAACCGCAGAACCCAGGGAGGTACATCATTTTGCCACATTATTAGGGTATGGTGCTTGTGCGGTAAACCCTTATCTAGCGCAGGATACCATTGCAAATTTAATTGATGATGATATTTTAGATAAGGATTATTATGCGGCGGTGAATGATTATAATGGTGCTATTCTTCATGGTATTGTAAAGATTGCATCTAAAATGGGTATTTCCACAATTCAATCCTATCAAGGAGCGCAAATTTTTGAAGCGGTGGGTATTGATTCAAAGGTTGTGGATAAGTATTTCACCAATACTGTTACCAGAATTGAGGGTGTTGATTTAGACGACATTCAAAAGGAATTCCACGAGTGGCACAACAGCGCTTTTGATCCCTTGGGTCTGGATACGGATCTTACATTGGATAGCGTTGGAAGCCACAAGTTCAGAAGTAATAAGTCAAAGCATTTGTATAATCCCCAAACCATTCACCTTTTGCAGGAAGCTACCAGAACAGGTGACTATAATCTGTTTAAAGAATATACACGAATGGTGAATGATGAAGCGAAGGTGACATTAAGAGGTTTAATTGGTTTTAAGTTTTTGGATAATCCTATCCCCATTGAAGAGGTGGAAAGCGTTGAATCTATTGTAAAGCGCTTTAAAACGGGAGCGATGAGCTATGGCTCCATCAGTCAGGAGGCCCATGAGACCCTTGCCATCGCCATGAACCGTATTGGTGGTAAAAGTAACAGTGGTGAGGGTGGAGAAAGCATTGACCGTTTGACCCCAGAACCCAACGGAGACAGCCGATGCTCTGCAATTAAGCAAGTTGCGTCTGGTCGTTTCGGTGTAACCAGCAGATATTTGGTAAGTGCAAAGGAAATTCAAATTAAAATGGCTCAGGGGGCAAAGCCGGGGGAAGGTGGGCATTTGCCTGCGGAAAAGGTGTACCCTTGGATTGCAAAAACCAGACACTCCACCCCAGGGGTTGGTCTCATATCCCCTCCACCTCACCACGATATTTACTCCATTGAGGATTTGGCTCAGTTGATTTATGATTTGAAAAATGCCAATCGTGATGCAAGAATCACTGTAAAGCTTTGCGCCGAGGCAGGGGTAGGCACCATTGCCGCAGGGGTTGCTAAAGCCGGAGCTCAGGTTATCCTGATTTCAGGCTATGACGGCGGCACGGGAGCGGCTCCCAGAACATCTATTCAGCATGCGGGGATTCCGTGGGAATTGGGTTTGACGGAAACCCATCAAACCTTAATTCGCAATGGCCTTAGAAATAAGGTTACGTTGGAAACTGACGGAAAGCTCATGAGCGGTAGGGATGTTGCCCTAGCGGCATTAATGGGAGCAGAGGAATTTGGGTTTGCAACAGCGCCACTGGTAACCATGGGCTGTGTGATGATGCGTGTTTGTAATTTGGATACTTGTCCTGTGGGCGTAGCCACCCAAAATCCAGAGCTGCGGAAAAGATTTAAAGGTAAGCCTGAATATGTAGTGAACTTTATGTATTTTATTGCCCAAGAATTAAGAGAGTATATGGCGAAGCTGGGCTTTAGAACCATTGGGGAAATGGTTGGACGCAGTGACCTGTTAAAAATTCGTGATGGTGCAAGAACAAGAACCACGAAGGTTGAATTGGCAAGAATCATTAATAATCCCTTTGCAAAGCCGGGGCAACACTTTGGATTTGACCCCAAACAGATTTATGATTATCATTTGGAAGATACCTTAGACTTAAAGGTTTTATATCCAAAGCTAAAGGGTTCCATAGAAAGTAAAGCCCCTGCTTTTATTGAGGTGGACGTAAAGAATACGGACCGAACCGTAGGCACTATTTTAGGCTCTGAAATGACAAAGAAATATCCTGAAGGCCTTGCAGATAACACAATACATGTTAAATGCAATGGTGCAGGAGGACAGAGCTTCGGTGCTTTTATTCCAAAGGGTCTAACCCTAGAATTGGAAGGGGACAGTAACGACTATTTCGGGAAAGGTCTTTCCGGTGGCAAATTAGTCGTGTATCCACCAAGAAAAAGCAGGCTGAAGGAGGATGAAAATATCATTATAGGCAATGTTGCACTGTATGGTGCAACAGATGGTGAGGCTTATATCAATGGTGTTGCGGGAGAGCGCTTCTGCGTACGTAATTCCGGTTCCAGAGCCGTTGTTGAGGGCGTTGGCGATCATGGCTGTGAATATATGACAGGTGGAATTGCAGTGATTATCGGAAATACAGGCAAAAATTTTGCCGCAGGAATGAGCGGTGGCGTTGCCTATGTTTTGGATGAAAACAGAGATTTTTATACCAGAGTGAATAAGGAGCTGGTGTCCTTGGAGGAGATTTTGCATAAGCAAGATGTTACCGTGTTGAAGGAAATGCTTACGAATCATGTGAAGTTCACGGGTTCCAAAAAGGGAAAAGAAATTCTTGAGGATTTCGCAAATTATCTACCGAAGTTTAAAAAGGTTTTGCCCCATGATTTCGATAAGATGCATAAGGCTACCCTTCGTTTGGAGGAAAAAGGGCTGAGCGGTGATGAGGCGTTGATTGAGGCATTCTATGCATTCTATTCAAATAAATAAGACAGGGGGGATTATCCATGGGAAAAGCAACAGGGTTTTTGGAATTTGAAAGAAAATCCGGGGGTGAAACAAACCCTAAGGAAAGAATCAAACACTTTCAGGATTTTCATGAGCATTTATTAAAAAGAGAACAAGAACAACAGGCGGCAAGATGTATGGATTGTGGTGTACCCTTCTGTCAAAGTGGAATGATGATAAAAGGAATGACCTCAGGCTGTCCTTTGAATAATTTGATTCCAGAATGGAATGATTTAATCTATTTGGAAAAGCCGGATAGGGCTTTGGGACGACTTTTAAAAACAAATAGTTTTCCTGAATTTACAAGCAGGGTTTGTCCTGCTCCTTGCGAAGCGGCCTGTACTTGTGGATTAAATGATACACCCGTTACCATTAAGGAGAACGAATGGAGCATAATTGAAAATGGTTATGCCAATGGATTGATTCAGCCAAACCCACCCAAAGTAAGAACGGGAAAGAAAATTGCAGTGGTTGGCAGTGGGCCATCAGGCCTTGCCGCGGCGGATCAGCTGAATAAAAGAGGGCATAGTGTTGTCGTGTTTGAACGTAATGACAGAGTCGGCGGTTTGTTGATGTACGGTATTCCAAATATGAAGCTGGAGAAAAACGTAATTGACCGCAAGATTGAGATCATGAAAGCGGAAGGTATTGAATTTGTAACCAATGCGGATATTGGAAATTCCATTAAAGCGGAGAAATTGATTAAGGAATATGATTCTATTATTCTTGCCTGCGGTGCATCTAATCCCCGAGATATTAAGGTAATCGGCAGAGAAGGAAAAGGCATATATTTTGCGGTGGATTTTTTAAAGGCTACAACCAAAAGTCTTCTAGATAGCGATTTGAAAGACGGCAAATATATATCGGCAAAAGGCAAAAATGTTTTAGTTATCGGAGGTGGTGATACAGGCAACGATTGCGTCGGAACCTCTATCCGCCATGGGGCAAAAAGTGTGGTTCAATTGGAAATGATGCCGAAGCCTCCAGCAGAGAGAGCTGATGATAACCGCTGGCCGGAATGGCCAAAGGTTTTAAAAACCGATTATGGGCAACAGGAAGCAATTGCTGTTTTCGGGGGAGATCCCCGCCTTTATGAAACAACCGTAACAGAGTTTGTTTTAGATAAGGATGGCAATGTTGTAAAAGCAAAAATTGTTAAGTTGGAGAAAAAGGTGGATAAAAACGGAGGAGTTTCCTTTGGTCATGTAAAAGGCAGTGAAAAGATAATTGATGTAGATTTGGTGTTGATTGCGGCAGGCTTTGTTGGTGCCGAAAGTTATGTGGCACAAGCATTTAAAGTTGATTTGAACGAGGGAACAAATGTCAAGACGGCAGAAAACAGCTTTCATACAAATGCCCCAAAGGTTTTTGTTACGGGGGATATGCACAGAGGTCAATCATTGGTTGTTTGGGCCATTAAAGAGGGGCGCAGTGTGGCAAGAGAAGTAGATGAGACACTAATGGGTTATACGAATTTGATTTAATTTAATAAAAGCAAGATAGAGAAATAGTAAATAAGCAAATAAGGAAAGGAATATGCAGATGAAAAGCATATCCCTTTCCTTGATCTTTTCAACTATCGATTTTTAGACTCATCTTTTAGACTAATAGATTTGAAAGAGTTCTTTCTCCTCTGTGTTTGCAAAATAATGTGTTGAAGAGCAAGAATGAGAAAAACCACCTTTAAAATAAGGTGGTTTTTTGTAAATTAGAATTTATATATTCATTATAGTGTTTGAAAAATGGGATAAAAAACTTCCTTTGCATGATAGAACAACCACAATGAAATTAGGAGTCTCATATAATTCACATTATCAAATTATTCTGTAAATGAGTCCTGATTTTGAAACTGAAAATGATTAATTAAATCTTTCAAAATTTCAGCCTGACTAGAGATTTCTTCGCTGGCAGCGGCACTTTCCTCGGAGGTTGCACTATTTATTTGTATTACACTTGAAACTTGTGCAAGGCTATTACTTACCTCATCCATTGAGTGTTTTTGCTGGATGGCTGCGTCTGCAATGCTTTGAATGACGTCAGCAGTTTTTTCAGAGCTCAAAATAATATGATTTAAGGAATCCGCTGTTTCAGAGACTATCTTTGAGCCATTTGCAATCGCTGCAATTGAATTCTCAATTAATTGTGAGGTTAGTTTTGCGCTTTCAGCTGACTTCCCAGCGAGATTACGAACCTCATCTGCCACCACGGCAAACCCTTTTCCTGCTTCTCCTGCACGCGCTGCTTCAACGGCTGCATTTAAGGCAAGGATATTTGTTTGAAATGCAATGTCATCAATATTTTTAATGATTTTACCGATTTCATTGGACGCATCACTGATTTTTTCCATTGCCGCAATCATTTCTTGCATTTGCTGCTGACCTTGTGCAGAAGAATGACTGGAATCTATGGCAATTTGCTTAGCTTGTGCGGCATCATTTGCAGTGCGGTGAATCGTTGCTGTCATTTCATTGGAAAGTTCAGCCAGCTCTTGAATGGAAGCAGCTTGTTCTGTAGCCCCTTGGGCTAGAACTTGGGCACCCTCTGAGACCTGACTGGAGCCTCTGGCAACTTCCGTCGAAGTGGCATTAATTTGTGCTAGTGTTCTAGATATATTGGCGGAAAAGCTTTGAATGGAGTCATTGATTCCGGCCAAATCGCCGTTATACTCTAACGTTGAATTGAGAACAAAATTTCCGGCAGAAAATCTTCTCATCACTTCATGAATATCATTCATAATTCCCCTTAAGCTATCCACCGTTTGTTTTGTGGCAAAGGATAGGGTTTCAAATTCATCTCCCGTGTATATTTCAACCACAGGGGAATGTAAATCCCCTTGGCTGAGAAGCGTTAAGCGATCTGTAACACGCTTCAGGTGCCCGGTGATTCTTCTGGCAACAACAAACATCAAGAAGATACCGAAAGCACCAACAACGGCACCGCAGGCAGCGAGGCTAAAGAGAGACATATATTTTTCTTTTTCATATTGTGCTATGATTTTATCAATATCATCATAAAAATTGGCCGCGCTGATATACCAACCATAAGGCTCGTACTTTTTGGTATATCCTCTCTTTTTAAAAACACCGTCTTCATTTGGTTTGGGGAAGTAATATTCTGTAAATCCGCCATTTGGTTGATTTCCTACGGCAATCAAATTTTTTATAAAGAAGTTTCCTGCTTTATCTTGATCCTCTAGACGCTGCGTTCCTTCAATTTGAGGATTCATATGTATGGCACAAACACCATTTTCTAAATCTGCCCAAAAATATCCTTCTCCGTTATTATATCGGGCATCACGAACAATTTTTTCAGCAGTTTTCATCTCTTCCTCGTGGGTAATTTCTCCATCTAAATATCGCTGATGATTTACATCCAAAACACTGATTAAATTGTTGACGCTCAATTCAATTAATGTATCAAAGTCATTCTTATAAGCATTAATGATTGTATTATGGGATTTTGTAAGTTGTATAAATGACACCGTACCCTGAATAAAAATTGTTGAAAGAATGATTGCGCCGAATAAAAGCACAATTTTTGTCTTTAGTTTTGCGGTTTTTAACATGTTGTACACTCCTTTGTTTTAATTTTGAATCGGTTTATGTTAATATGGTTCTCTAAGATTGTTAGCTGCATTGTTTCGTATACTGCATATCTTCAATCAAGGGTAGCTATGTAAAGACTTATTTCATTTTTATTCTAAAAAATGATTTGATGCAATACCGAGGAACTAAAAGTAAATATGTGGTGTTTGCCATGATTTTCGCAAGATAAGTATTATTTTATTGCGAAACTATGTAATTAAGTTTTAAGACGCTAACTATTCTATAAAATCTTAAAGTGACATATGGTTTTGGCTTAGACGACCTCCTTTGTATTGCTTTGTTCAAAATAAAGATTAAGGTGTTTTCTATTTTGAGATACATTTTATGATTAGGGATTTATTTTAACTATCGGTATCAAACTCTATATAAAAAATTGAATATTATAAAAGGGAATGATACAGCGTAGCCATAAAACTTAAGAATTATTTTATATTGTTGGATTTTAGCATTTTTTGGTTATAATGTCAATAATACTTGTGTTTAATTATTAAATAATAATATTTATCAATAAATAAAACGGAAAAGATCTGCATATTTAATAAAAGAATAAAAAGATTGTGATTTAAAGGGGAAGTATAAAAAGATAGTTATAATCTAAGTTTTTGAAGTCTTTAATGTGAAAAAACGGATTACTCTTGTAAAGTTGTGGACTTAAGGTGTCATTACAAAGAATAAAACCGTTTTTAATGGATTTGGTAAGAGATATTTTACTTTCTTGGAAACTAAGAAGCAATGTCTTAATATTTAGAACTAAGATTCTTCTAATATGATTGGTGTAGTTTTACGCCCTTATTTTTGAGATGATACATATGCTTATTCATATTTTTAAAGTTTAGTTCTATTAAAGATATTCATATTTTGCACTGCATCGTTAGTGAAACATTCACCCCAAACATGGTAATATCCTTCATGATCCTTTATGATTGCCCAATCTAGTTTTTGAGTACACCAATATAGTTCGCTACCATTGGTCGTTAGTATGATGTGTGTATCTATTTCATAAGAGACACCATCTTGATCCCATGTATTGAGTTCATAAACCCTGCTATCCCCATGTTGAAGTAGTATTTGCACAATATTTTCACGTTCAAACATCTGAGTGAATTCATTCTCATGAAGTAGTAGATAGTCTTTGTTTGCTATAAGTTCATTTTGCTCCGCCTTTTCCTGCCATTTATTTTTGAATGTGAGCAACAGTGTTTTTTCTTCATCATCGGATAAAACTCTGCGAAAAAATAAAGGAGGAATTTTAGCTAAATCATCCTTCTCTCATTTTTAATCAGGATTATCAGTTTGCTGACTTCTGTATGAATAATCTTTTCTTTTTCTTTTTTGCTCCAACCACAGTAATTAATATTCTCTGATATCTTGGAGGATTGGATATTTTGGATGGATGCACTTTTTATATCATTCAGCGATTTGAATTGTAAGGGATCAATTTTTTCAATATTTTGTAATATGATTTCCAAAATATCAATATTGATGTTGCATGATTTTTCACTTGATTTAAGGTCATTTTCAATTTTAAAGACTTCATCGTGGTCTAAGCGTTTTATTTTTTGACAGATTGCTTCGAGAGCTTTATTTTCTGGCATCGCTTTTACTTCTTCATAAATACCTAATGCTTTTAATTGAGCCATGAAACGATTTTCTTTTAACTTATTGCTTCTGTCTATACAGTATCTTCTTATAAAAGTATGAAAATTAATACAGGCTTGATCCATTTTTTCACCTCTTTCTGAACATATCTTCTGGAAACAAAATATAACAGCGATCGGTTAATCACTCAATGCCAAGGACTTATTGATTGATTCCAAATGGCTAACAGTTCTTACTGTAGCTATTGCCCTGAGACAGCTTAATGATGAAGGTTATTACAATGAGATTCAAGGTTTTTAAGGTCATTGAATTATGGTAGATAAGTGCTTTCACAGATAGGGCAGACTTTACAAAAGCAACGCATTATAAATTACAATGCGTTGCTTTTTATTTGGACGGAAATGTAGCTATAAATTAACTTCATTAGTGCATAAATGCTTCACCGTGTTAGCATTGCTTTTCTAAGTAACTACCTTGCATCCACCATACCAAAGCCAACCTTTAATAGTCTATCTGAATAAGCTGGCTGCGAATATGATGAATATAGTTTTCTACTTCTTTTCAATTACGATATATGCTTGGCCTCTAGATAAACTTTCACCTACAGCACATGCCGCTATATGCTTTACACTCCAGCCTTCCGCTAAATATCTATTTACGGTATCCAACCCATCATCCTCTTTTACCCCTAGGGTTTTTTCAGTACTTCTAACCCAAATAACTTTTTCCATTTTTAGCCCTCCTTCATGAAATATATAGGTTTATTTCTGTCAATCTTATTTTTGGGGATGCGTTAAATGACATTTATAGCATTTCTGGATCGAACATACCAGATAAGTGATATATAAATTCCCATGACAGGAGATAATCCATATCCCATCAAAGGCACAGGGAAGTTTCCAAATAAGGTAGAGAGCATAATGA
>JAEZPX010000190.1 GCA_023413275.1 Bacillota bacterium
AAACAGGCACACAGCCTTTGAATCCCATATCAGAGGCAATCATTTCTTCCATTTTCTTGATTTTCTCTTCATCCCCTTCAAACAGCTCCATAAAGCTTGCTTGGGTTCCTGTTGTACCCTTGGAGCCCAATAAAAGCAGTTCTTCCAAACGGTGCTCTAACTCATGAATATCCTGACACAACTCATAAATCCAAAGGGTGGCTCTCTTGCCCACAGTTGTCAGCTGAGCAGGCTGTAAATGGGTATAAGCCAAACAAGGAAGATTCTTGTAATTATCTGCAAATTCAGATAGATTTTTTACAACCTGTGCGGCTTTTTTCAAAATGATTTGAGATGCCTCCTTTAAGATAATCACGTCTGTGTTGTCTCCAACGTAACAGGAGGTTGCACCTAAATGGATAATTGGTTCTGCCTTAGGGCACTGCTGGCCATAAGCAAATACATGGCTCATAACGTCGTGACGTACAACTTTTTCTCTTGCTTCCGCAACCTCAAAATTAATATCATCTTGAAAAGCTTCCAATTCAGCGATCTGCTCATCTGTAATTTCCAAGCCCAAGGCTTTTTCCGCCTTCGCTAAAGCAATCCATAACTTGCGCCATGTGCGAAACTTAAAGCCTTCGGAAAATACAGCCTGCATTTCCTTGCTGGCATATCTGGTTGAAAAAGGGGAAAGATAAATTTCCTTTGTGCTATCCATATCTGAATCTCCTTATTTGTTTTTATTTATCATACGGTTTTCCATGGTTCCTGTTTTCAAATCAATATATCTTACATAAAGAGAAATCTTGTTTTCCTCGTTTAGATTCCCCCAAATTTCTTGTACCAAATCATCAATCTCATTCGGAATTTCCGTTCGCTCCGGTTCCCCTTGAAATGTAGGCAAAGGATTGCCGTCGCAAGCATAGGTGTGAATAAAATGCCCCAATCCGTTTACAGCAGGGAAAGAAAAGGTATATCTGCTGCAAGCACTGCCTTTTTCATCAGCGCTTTTCAAAATACTCATTTTATAGGTAAAATCCTCTTTCCCAAAGGTCAGCATACCACTGATTCTAGGTGTAAAGTTGGGAGCATCAGGCTCAAATTCTCTAGTTTCCAAGCCTTCCTCAAAAGTCTTTCCTGCTTTTATATAGTTGTAAATGGTATCCGTTTGGTCTCCGTTGGTAACAATCAATTTATTATCTAATTTTTTTATGGGAGAATAAATAATTAAAGAAGGGTCTTCCACCTTAGATTCATCAAAGGGCTTAATAATCACTTCTTCACCGTTTTCAATAAAAACACGGTTACGGCTGTTTTCACTGCGACCCATAATAAAATATGCAATGATCGCTTTGCTTCCATCGGCAGTTTTTCCAATTACAATCCCTCTGCCTACGTAAGGGTTTTCCTTCACCGAATCCTTCATGGGGTTGATCTTATAGATGTCCATATCAGTTTCCTTTCTGCAATTTACAAGCTACCATTTCCACAGCTTTTGGCAAAAGCACCCACTCTGCTTCTTCCATGACTCTTTTTTGCAATATCTCTGGGGTGTCACCCTCCAAAATCTCCACAGCCTTCTGTAGAATGATCTCCCCTCCATCAGGAATCTCATTCACATAATGCACCGTAGCTCCTGTCACCTTCACGCCATAACCAAGGGCAGCTTCATGCACATGCAAACCATAAAACCCTTTTCCACAAAAGGAAGGAATCAAAGACGGATGAATATTTACAATTCTCTTGGGATAAAGAGCGGTAAATTTCTCGCTGAGTAAGGACATAAACCCTGCCAAAACAATCATATTAATTCCGTTCTCATCCAAAACTTTTTTCATTTCCTCTTCATACGCTTCTTGAGAGGAAAATGCTTTTCTTTTGATTACTACACTTTTGATGCCGTTTTCTGCGGCTCTGGTTAACGCATAAGCACTGTCGTTGCTAGCCAAAACCAAAGCAATTTCACCACTGGGTATTTCTCCTCTTTTTTCAGCATCAATGAGTGCTTGTAAATTCGTGCCGCCGCCTGAAACAAAAACTACAATTTTTGTTTTTAGCATATAACGACACCTTCCTCGGCAACCACAATTTCACCCATAATATATGCGTCCTCGCCATTTGCCTTAAGAATCTCCAATGCTTTTTCTGCATCCTCTTTTGCCACAACCACACTCATGCCCACGCCATGTTAAAGGTGTTAAACATATCTCTTTCAGGTATGTTGCCTGTTTTTGCAAGCAAATCAAAAATAGGCAGGATACGTAATGCATTTCTATCTATCTTCGCACCAAAACCCTTGGGAATGCTTCTGGGAATGTTTTCGTAAAAACCACCGCCTGTGATATGAGAAACTGCCTTAACCGTTACCTCTTCAAACAAAGCAAGCATGGGCTTCACATAAATTTTTGTAGGTGTTAGTAAGGTTTCCCCTAAGGATTTGCCACCCAATTCCGCAACAGGCGCCTTCATATCTGTATTTTCCACATCAAACACACGTCGTACCAAGGAAAACCCATTGGAATGCACACCGCTGGAGGGCAATGCAATCAGTACATCCCCTTCAGTTATAGCCTTATTATTCAGAATCTTTGCTTTATCTACAACGCCAACGGAGAAACCAGCCAAATCATATTCATCCTCTGGATAAAAACCGGGCATTTCTGCTGTTTCCCCGCCAATTAATGCCGCACCGGATTGAACACAACCTTCTGCAACGCCGGAAACAATAGACGCAATTTTTTCAGGGAAGTTCTTGCCAACAGCAATATAATCCAAGAAAAATAAAGGCTTCGCTCCAACACAAATAATATCATTTACGCACATCGCAACGCAGTCAATACCAACGGTGTCATGCTTGTCCATCAAAAATGCTAATTTCAGCTTTGTGCCCACGCCGTCTGTTCCACTTACCAAAACGGGCTTTGTAATTCCCGTCATATCTAATTCAAATAGGCCGCCAAAGCCTCCAATATCAGATATAACTCCCGCTGTCATTGTTTTTGCAATATGCTGCTTCATCAGCTCAACTGCTTGGTATCCTGCAACAATGTCCACACCTGCTGCCTTATAGCTCTCACTGTGACTCTTCATCTTGTTTTTTTCTCCTCTCGCTGAGCTTGTATTCAAATCTGTTTTTATCTGCCTCTAACGGTGTTTCCGTTGGATATTTTCCATCAAAGCAGGATGCACAGTAACCCTCTCCGTTGGGGGTGCCAATCAACATGCTTAAGTGGTCTAGGCTTAAATATCCTAAGCTGTCTACGCCAATAATATCTCGAATTTCCTCTATGGTATGGTTGCAGGCAATCAAGTTCTCCTGAGAATCCACATCTGTACCATAGAAGCAGGGGTAAAGGAAAGGGGGTGCTGAAGAACGCATATGCACCTCTGTTGCTCCAGCATCCCTAAGAAGCTTTACAATTCGAGCCGAGGTTGTCCCTCTTACAATAGAATCATCCACCAAGACCACTCTTTTTCCTTTTACCGTTTCTGCGATTACGTTTAATTTGATTTTCACTTTATCCTCACGAACCTTCTGTCCGGGAGAAATAAAGGTACGCCCGATGTACTTGTTTTTAATAAATCCAATGCCGTAAGGAATTCCTGATTGCCTTGCATAGCCAATGGCCGCATCCAACCCCGAATCAGGAACACCGATTACAACGTCAGCCTGTACAGGATGCTCCATGGCAAGACAAGCTCCCGCCTTTACCCTTGCATCGTGGACACTTCTGCCTTCCACACGAGAGTCAGGTCTGGAGAAATATATATATTCAAAAATACAGATTGTGGGCTTTACTTTTTCGCAATGGTCTGTAATGTTGCGTATTCCTTCATGGTCAAAAACCACAATCTCCCCTGGACGAATATCTCGAATAAACTTTGCACCAACGGCATCCAGTGCACAGCTTTCGGATGCAACAATGTAGCTGCCATCCTCCGTAATTCCATAACATAAGGGTCTGAATCCATTTTCATCCCTTGCCGCAACCATCTTGGATGCAGACATAATCACTAATGAATAAGCCCCTTTGATGCGATTCATGGCACGGTTCACTGCCTCTTCGATAGAGGGTGCATTCAATCGTTCCTTCGTAATCATATAAGATATAACTTCTGTATCACTTGTTGTGTGAAAAATGGAACCTTGCAACTCCAATTCCTGTCTCAGTTCAAAAGAATTTACCAAATTGCCGTTATGGGCCAAGGCAAGCTTACCTTTGATGTGGTTGACAACGATAGGCTGGGCATTGGTACGGTCATTTACTCCTGTTGTGCCATAACGTACATGGCCAATCGCCATGTTGCCTTCCCCCAAGGAAGCCATTACCTGAGGGGTAAAAACATCGTTTACCAAACCCGGATCTTTATGAAAACGAAAAATACCATCGTCATTTACTACAATGCCGCAGCTTTCTTGACCTCTATGCTGTAAAGCAAACAGTCCATAATAGGTTGTTGCCGCAACTGTGGCGGTTTCTTTTCCAAAAACACCGAATACACCACATTCCTCATGAATTTCATTCATACACATGTTAGCACCTCGTCTATTCACTCTGTACTGTAACCGGATTATTCACCCATTAAACGCTTTAATACTTCCTGATAAGCGTCCTCAACATTTCCTAAGTCACGGCGGAATCTGTCTTTATCAAGCTTCTCTCCTGTTACGGTATCCCAGAAACGGCAAGTATCGGGGGAAATTTCATCTGCCAATACAATTTGTCCATCTGCTGTCTTACCAAATTCCAATTTAAAATCTATCAATTCAATATTTGCATCTTTCAAATAGTTGCTCAAAATTTCATTAATCTTGAAAGAGTATTTCGCAATTAAATCAATTTCCTCTTTTGTTGCAAATTCCATGGCTAAAATATGATATTCATTAATCATAGGATCGCCCAATTCATCATCTTTATAACAATACTCCAGAACTGTGCTCTTCATTTTCGTACCTTCTGCCAATCCAAGACGCTTTGCTAAAGAGCCGGCAGCGATATTTCTAACAATTACCTCCAAGGGTACAATTGTAACTTTCTTTACTACAGTTTCTCTATCGGAAAGCTCTTCCACAAAATGTGTAGGAATCCCGTTTTTTTCTAAAAGCTTCATGAGGTGATTTGTTACACGGTTGTTGATGGCACCTTTCCCAAGAATTGTGCCCTTTTTCAGACCATTGAACGCAGTTGCATCATCCTTGTAGGATACGATGCAGTAATTTTCATCGTTGGTTGCATACACCTTTTTTGCCTTGCCTTCATACATCTGAATTGTCTTTTCCATGATACTGAATTCCTCCTAAAGAATCATCTTTTCGCCTTTCGGCTTGTTGGGTTAATGAGTATTTATTTTATAAGTATCGTTGCTTTTTTGGCTTACGCCAAAGATGGAATGAACCATGTATATAAAAAATCCTGTTTGCTATTTTAAATCAACTATCAATTAAGATTTTCTCATTTAAACAGGGATGAATCCTAAGTTTATTTATTATATTTTTCCGCTATCAAACGGTCTTTTTCTAGTACTTGTTTTGCATTATCAGCTCTTGCCACGTTGAGTTTCTCAGCCAATTCCTGGTCTGTTACCGCCAAAATCTGAATTGCCAATAACGCTGCATTTTCTGCTCCATCAATAGCTACTGTTGCCACAGGCATGCCCCCGGGCATCTGAACTGTAGAAAGGAGTGCATCCAAGCCATCCAACGTGGAAGATTTGATGGGAATACCAATCACAGGTAAGGTGGTATTTGCCGCCATTGCCCCTGCCAGATGAGCCGCTTTCCCCGCCGCCGCAATAATTGCGCCAAAACCATTCTCTCTTGCATTCATTGCAAAAGCTCTTGCTTCTTCGGGTGTTCTGTGGGCAGAATACACATGAACCTCAAAGGGCACACCATACTTGTCCAAGGTTGTTAAAGCCTTTTCCACAATAGGAAAATCACTGTCACTGCCCATAAGAATCGCTACTTTTTTCATGGATAACCTCCTAATGGCTATATAATTTAATGATTTGAACAAAAAAAGGGCATTCCTATTCCTTTAGTCAGAAACAGGACTGCCCAGACGGTCGACAAAAGCAGTATCAATCCCCTGACTTTTCATTGCGAATCAGGTGCGTCACAAAAACGCCGAATATTTCCGAACTGCTTACTTCAAGCTTTCTACTCCCTTGTGGTTTCCCACTGATCCGTCAGTTATAAAAAGCCCCTTAAATTGACAAACTTAGTCTACACAAAAAAAACGTTTCTGTCAATTCAAGCAATCTAAAAAACTTTAAAATATATTCTTGACACATTAAAAACCGTATGCTATACTACTGACAATTTGTAAAGAAATACTTACCCTAAACGACCAAATGGAAAGGAGCTGGAGCAATTGAACTACATTTTACCGAATGTTAATGTATTTGTTCGAGACAGATTTGTCAATTCCAACATATTTATTGCAGATGGTCTTATTTCTAAAATTTCCACAACCAAACCTTCCTATTCTTCAGATACTATTCTTTTTGAATTGGAAGGTTGTTTTGTGTTTCCCGGTTTTATTGATGTTCACGTACATCTAAGAGAACCGGGATTTTTTTATAAAGAAACCATAGAAACAGGGACGAAAGCCGCCGCTCATGGGGGTTATACCACCGTCTGTGCAATGCCAAACCTGTCGCCCACACCGGACTCGAAAGAAAATCTTGCGCCCCAACTGGAAAGCATTCAAAAAAATGCCTGTATCCATGTTCATCCCTATGGCACCATTTCTGTAGGGGAAAAAGGCGAAGAATTTGCCGCATATGACGAAATTGCAGAATATGTTTGCGGTTTTAGTGACGACGGCCGGGGTGTGCAAAATGACGAATTCATGGAATCTGCCATGAAAAAAATCAGTAAATACGGAAAAATCATCGCCGCCCACTGCGAAGATAATACTTTACTTCATGGTGGCTATATACACGATGGGGAATATGCCGCCCTTCATGGGCATAAAGGTATTTGCTCTGCAAGTGAATGGAAGCAAATTGAACGAGATCTGGCCTTGGTCAATGAAACTGGCTGTAAATATCACGTTTGCCATATCTCCACAAAAGAATCTGTCGACCTCATTCGAAAAGCAAAAGCCTGTGGAATTGATGTTACCTGTGAAACAGCACCGCACTACTTAGTTATGAATGATAGTATGCTGGAAGAGGATGGTCGTTTTAAAATGAACCCCCCCATACGAAGTGAGGCTGACAGACAGGCATTAATCGAAGGGATTTTGGATGGCACTATTGATATGATTGCCACCGACCATGCCCCCCACTCTGCAGAAGAAAAATCAAAAGGTTTAGCCGGAAGCATGATGGGCATTGTGGGTCTGGAAACTGCCTTCCCTGTTTTGTATACAGAATTGGTGAAAACAGGAATCCTGACTTTGGAGAAACTCGTGGAATTACTCCATACCAATCCCAGAGAGCGCTTTGACATCGGCACCCCCTTGGAAGAGGGACAACCCGCAAACCTTACTGTATTTGATTTAACCAAAGGGTTTAAATTAAACCCGTCAGAGTTCCTCTCTAAAGGTCGAAGCACGCCCTTTGCAGGAAAAGAAGTATTCGGTCAGTGTGCATTGACTCTCTGCGGCGGAAAAATTGCATATCAACGAAGATAATAACCTTGGGCGTCTATACATTCATCTTGCCAATTATCTGTAAGATAATTGGTTTACATATTAATTATCTATACAAAAGGTTAAGATTTGCATCACGCTGAGGTTTCTATAAAATAATTGTACAAGAATGAACACCTATCCATCTATTTCAAGGAGGAACTAAAATGCCTAAAAGAACTGATCTTAAAAAAATCCTTATCATCGGCTCCGGCCCCATTGTAATCGGACAAGCAGCGGAATTCGACTATGCTGGAACACAGGCTTGTCTGGCTTTAAAAGAAGAGGGCTATGAAGTGGTTTTGGTTAATTCCAATCCTGCCACCATAATGACCGATACTACCATCGCAGATAAGGTTTATATGGAACCGTTGACCTTGGAATACATTGCAAAAATCCTTCGCTATGAGCGCCCTGATGCTATCGTTCCGGGAATTGGCGGACAAACAGGCTTGAATTTGGCAATTCAACTGGAGAAAAAGGGCATCTTAAGAGAATGTCAAGTGGAGCTTTTGGGCACAAGCTGTGAAAGCATTGAAAAAGCAGAGGATAGAGAACTCTTTAAAGAGCTTTGTCAAGAAATTGGAGAACCCGTTATCCCTTCTATTATCACCTATTCTATAGAGGAAGCAGTTCGAGCAGCTGTTGAAATCGGTTATCCTGTTGTTCTGCGCCCCGCCTTCACCTTAGGCGGCACTGGGGGTGGCTTTGCAAAAAATGAAGCAGAGTTGAAAGAAATGATGAAAAATGCCCTCTCCCTCTCCCCCACCCATCAGGTTTTGATAGAAAAAAGCGTGAAAGGCTTCAAGGAAATTGAATTTGAGGTAATGAGAGATAAGACAGACCGTGCAATAACCATCTGTGGTATGGAAAACGTAGACCCTGTGGGTGTACATACAGGAGATTCCATTGTTGTGGCACCAATCCTAACCCTGAATGACCAAGATTTTAGTATGTTGCGAGATAGTGCCTTAAAAATCATTCGTGCATTAAAAATAGAAGGTGGCTGCAATGTACAGTTTGCTTTAGACCCCAACTCCTCCAAATACTATTTAATTGAGGTAAACCCTCGTGTGTCACGTTCCTCTGCCTTGGCATCCAAAGCAAGCGGCTATCCTATCGCAAGGGTAACAGCAAAAATTGCCGTAGGCATGACCTTAGATGAAATCAAAATCGCAAATACCAATGCAAACTATGAACCGGCCTTAGATTATATTGTTGCAAAATTCCCACGCTTTGCCTTCGATAAATTTGCTAGCGCAACAAATAAATTAAGCACGCAAATGAAAGCAACGGGAGAGGTTATGGGCATCGGTCGTACCATAGAGGAGTGTCTATTAAAATCCATCCGCTCCTTGGAAATCGGCGCATCTCATCTATATATGCCAAAGTTTGATACCATAAACAATGAAGAACTCCTTTCCTATATTGCAGAAAGCCCTGATGATAGAATCTATGCTATCGCCCAGTTAATCCGTAATGGTGTGAGCTTAGATGAAATTTTCAACGCCACTATGATTACAAAATATTTCTTAGAGGTAATGAAAAATATTGTAGACTACGAAAAAATTCTAGCGGAAAATATAGGTGACAAAAAACTCCTGACTACAGCTAAAAAGATGGGCTTTTCCGATAAGATCATTGCAAAGCTTTGGAATCAAAAGGAAATAGAGATTTTTAATCTGCGCAAAGAAATGAAATTGTTTCCTGTTTATAAAATGATTGAAACCAGTGGAACCGGTGGATATATTCCTTACTTCTATTCAACCTATGAGGAAAAAAATGATTCCATTATCAGCGATAAGAAAAAAATCATCGTACTCGGTTCAGGGCCAATCCGTATCGGTCAAGGCGTAGAATTTGATTATTCAACTGTACACGCAGTGACAACGATCAAAGAATTCGGTTATGAATCCATCATCATTAATAACAATCCGGAAACGGTCTCTACTGATTATACTACCAGTGATAAATTATACTTTGAGCCCCTAACTGTAGAAGATGTTATGAATATCGTCGAATTGGAAAACCCCATGGGTATTATCGCCTCCCTTGGCGGACAGACCGCCATCAATCTTGCCCAACCCCTCATGGAGCGTGGTGTAAAAATCATAGGTACCGATGTAGACGCCATCGAGCGGGCAGAAAACAGAGACGCTTTTGAACATATTTTAAAGGCTTTGGATATCCCTCAGCCTAAAGGAAGAGCTGTCACCAATATTGACGATGGTGTAAACACAGCCAACGAAATCGGCTATCCTGTTTTGGTTCGCCCCAGCTACGTTTTAGGGGGACGGGCAATGCAGATTGTTTCCAGCGAGAGTTCTCTTCGCACCTACTTGAAAACAGCCGTACAAATTAACGAGGATCAACCTGTACTAGTTGATAAGTATATCCAAGGTAAGGAATTGGAGGTTGACGCAGTCTGCGATGGCTTTGATGTGTTCGTCCCTGGCATTATGGAACATGTAGAACGCACAGGGGTTCACTCCGGTGATTCAATTAGTGTTTATCCAACCTTTAGCGTATCTCAAAGAGCAAAAGGGAAAATATTAGAGTATACAAAAAAATTGGGTTTGGGAATAGGCATTCAAGGTTTATTCAATATTCAGTTCATTGTAGACAGCAACGATAACGTTTTCGTGATTGAAGTAAATCCCAGATCCTCTAGAACAGTACCCTTCCTTTCCAAGGCAACGGGCTACTCTCTTGCGGATATAGCAACACTGGTCATCCTAGGCAAAACCTTAAAGGAACAAGGCATCTTCGGCATCTACCCTGACGAAAGCCCTAGATGGTATGTAAAGGTTCCCGCTTTCTCCTTTGCGAAGCTCAGAGGCATGGATACCTACCTCTCCCCCGAAATGAAATCCACAGGGGAAGCAATTGGCTATGATAATAAGCTGAACAGAGCCTTATATAAAGCCCTGCAAGCATCAGGCATGAATATCTTGAACTACGGTACCGTTTTGGCTACCATTGCCGATAAGGATAAGGAAGAAGCACTTCCTCTCATTCGCCGCTTCTACGAATTGGGCTTTAATATTGAAGCAACCGCAGGCACAGCAGAATTTTTGAAGGAGCATGGCATCCGTACTCGTATTAAGAAAAAGGTAAGCGAAGGCAGTGAAGAAATCTTCGACTCCATCCGCTCTGGCTATGTCAGCTATGTCATAAATACAAGAGACGTGAACTCCGAAGAAGGAATGAATGATGGTCAAGAGATTCGTCAGTGTGCCGTAGAAAACAACGTTACGATGTTCACCGCCTTGGATACTGTAAGAGTACTCTTAGATGTTTTGGAAGAAACAACCCTTTGCATTTCCACAATCAACGCCTAAGGAGGGCTTTCCTTGAATCAGTCATACTTTAAAATAATAAAAAATCAGCCCCTTACAAGCACTGTGTACCGCATGGTGCTTGAGGGGGATACCTCTGCTATAACAAGAGCAGGGCAATTTATCAATATAAAAATAGAAGGTCTATTTTTGCGCCGCCCTATCTCTGTTTGTGATTACGATGATAAAACCATTACTATTTTATACAAAGTAGTGGGCAAAGGTACAGAGGCTTTGCAGAAAATGGAACCTGCCTCAGCATTAGACATTCTTACAGGTCTTGGAATTGGGTATGATACCACAAAAAGCGGTAACCGACCCTTGCTCATCGGTGGCGGTGTAGGGGTACCTCCCATGTACCGCTTGGCAAAAAATCTTCTTTCAGAAGGAAAAACTCCTCTTGTGATTCTAGGCTTTAATACGAAAGAGGAAGCCTTTTATATAGAGGAATTTAAACAACTTGGTATGGATGTCTTTGTTGCCACAGCAGATGGAACCCTTGGAACAAAAGGCTTTGTTACCGATATTGTAAAAAGTCTGACTGGGTATACTTATTTTTATACCTGTGGCCCTGAACCAATGCTGAAAGCCCTTTCAGCGTGTACCAATACCAGTGGACAGTTAAGCTTTGAGGAAAGAATGGGCTGTGGTTTTGGTGCTTGTATGGGGTGCTCCTGTCAAACAAAATATGGCAACAAGCGTATTTGCAAAGAAGGCCCCGTTTTGGAAAAGGAGGAGATTATATGGTAAACACAAAAGTCACCCTAAGCGGTATTACCTTAGATAACCCTGTCATTCCTGCCAGCGGAACCTTTGGCTATGGCTATGAATTTGCAGAGCTCTATGACATTAATATGTTAGGCTCCTTTTCCTTTAAAGGCACCACAAAAGAATCTCGCTTCGGAAACCCAACTCCAAGAATTGCAGAATGCACAGAAGGGATGATTAACTCCGTGGGTCTGCAAAACCCAGGGATTGAAAAGGTCATCAGCGAGGAATTGCCTAAAATGAAAAAGGTTTTTCACAAGCCTGTGATTGCAAATATCAGTGGTTTTTCTGTTGAGGAATATGTATATTGCGCAGAAAAAATAAATAAAGAAGATCAAGTAGGCATCATCGAAATCAACGTAAGCTGTCCCAATGTGCATCATGGCGGCATGACCTTTGGTACAAGCCCCGAAGCGGCGGCAGAGGTAACAAAAGCCGTAAAAGCAGTCACCACAAAGCCTGTCTATATCAAACTCAGCCCCAACGTTACAGATATTGCAGCCATTGCAAAAGCTTGTGAGGATGCAGGGGCAGATGGCATCAGCCTAATCAACACCCTAATGGGTATGCGTATTGATATAAAAACAGGAAAGCCTGTGGTTGCCAATAAAATGGGTGGCTTCTCAGGCAAAGCCATTTTTCCTGTGGCAGTGCGCATGGTATATCAAGTATATGAAGCAGTAAAAGTGCCCATCATCGGTATGGGTGGCGTATCCACTGCGGAGGATGTAGTGGAACTAATGTTGGCAGGCGCAACAGCAGTGCAGGTTGGTGCCGCAAATTTAGTAGACCCCTTCGCCTGCAAAAATATAATTGAAGCATTACCCTATGTGATGAAAAAATACGGAATCAAAGAACTAAACCATATTATTGGAGGTGCCCACAAATGAGTAAAGATGTAATCATAGCTTGCGATTTTAACAGCAAAGCCGACCTCATGTCCTTTCTGGAACATTTCAAGGAAGAAAGACCTTTTTTAAAAATCGGAATGGAGCTATTCTATGCAGAAGGCCCCGCAATCGTTAAAGAAATTAAGGCAAGAGGCCATAAAATCTTCTTGGATTTAAAGCTTCATGATATCCCCAATACTGTGAAAAAAGCAATCTCTGTTTTGTCAGATTTAGATGTGGATTTGTGCAACGTTCATGCCTCAGGTACCATCGCCATGATGGAGGCAGCTCTGGAAGGCTTCACAAAAAAAGATGGCACCCGTGGTCTATTAATCGCTGTAACCCAGCTCACCTCCACCAGCGAGGAAAGAATGCAAACAGACCTTTTGATTGATAAGAGCCTGGAAGAAACTGTATTGCATTATGCAAAAAATACAAAAAAAGCAGGTTTGGATGGCATTGTTTGCTCTCCTTGGGAGGCAAGCAAAGTAAAAGAGGTTTGCGGTGAAAATTTCCTAACTATCACCCCTGGGGTGCGTTTTGCCGATGGGGACGCAGGAGATCAAGTGCGTATTGCAACTCCTGAACGAGCAAGGGAATTAGGCTCCGATTATATTGTCGTAGGCCGTCCCATTACCCAAGCCGCCGATCCTGTTGCCGCTTATAGAAGATGCTTAACCGAATTTTTAGGAGGAAATGCGTGATGAAACATTTGATTGCAAAAGACTTATTATCCATTGGTGCCGTATTTCTTCGCCCAGAAGACCCTTTTACATGTGCAAGCGGTATCAAAAGTCCCATTTACTGTGATAACCGATTAACTCTAACAGCTCCCGAAGTGAGAAACCATGTGGAACATGCTTTGGCAGAAACCGTCCGCAAAGAATACCCCGATTGCGAAGTTTTGATGGGCACCAGTACTGCTGGCATTGCCCATGCCGCAATCACCGCTCATATTTTAGGCCTCCCTATGGGCTATGTCCGCTCCGGTGCCAAAGATCATGGCCGCAATAACCAGATTGAAGGTAAATTGGAAAAAGGCCAAAAGGTTGTCGTAGTTGAAGATTTGATTTCCACAGGGGGAAGTGTCATTGAGGTTGTCAATGTCCTTCGTGAATCAGGTGCAGAAGTTCTTGGCGTAGTCAGCATCTTTACCTACGGAATGCAAAAGGGCTTAGACCGTTTGAAAGAAGCCAACGTAAAAAACATTAGCCTGTCGGACTTCGATGCTGTTGCAGAGGTAGCCGCAAAAGAAGGCTATATTAAACAAGAAGACATCAAGAAATTAATTACCTTCCGTAATAACCCAAGTGATGAAGGCTGGAGGAATGTTTCATTATGAGAAGCTTGATTGATATTGTTGACCTTTCCATTGCAGAAATTGACGATTTAATCGCTACCGCCAATGATATAATTGAATCCCCAATTAAATATAGCGAAAAGTGCCACGGCAAAAAACTTGCCACCCTATTTTTCGAACCTTCCACAAGAACAAGGTTAAGTTTTGAAGCGGCAATGATGGAATTGGGGGGTAATGTATTAGGTTTTTCTGCGGCAAGCAATAGCTCCGCCGCAAAAGGAGAAAGCGTTTCCGATACCATCCGAACGGTAAGCTGTTATGCAGACATCATTGCCATGCGCCATCCCAAAGAAGGTGCACCAATGGTAGCCTCACTCCACTCCTCTGTCCCCATTATCAATGCGGGAGATGGCGGTCATAACCACCCAACCCAAACCCTTACCGACCTTCTAACCATACAACGGGAAAAAGGTCACTTTGACAGATTAACTGTAGGGCTTTGCGGAGATTTAAAATTTGGCAGAACTGTGCATTCTTTGATACACGCCTTGTCCCGCTATGAAAATATTCACTTTGTTTTAATCTCCCCTGACGAATTAAAATTGCCCGAATATATCATAAATGATATTTTAGATAAAAAAGGAATTTCATATACAATCACCACCAGCTTAGAAAAGGTCATGCCAACTTTGGATATTCTCTATATGACCCGAGTACAAAGAGAACGCTTTTTCAATGAGGCGGATTATATACGCTTGAAAGATAGTTATATCTTAAATAAAGAAAAACTGACTTCTGCAAAAACCGACCTGTGTATCATGCATCCACTACCTCGTGTCAATGAAATTTCCGTAGATGTGGATGATGACCCAAGGGCATGCTATTTTAAGCAAGTACTTTATGGAAAATTTATCCGTATGGCACTCATTTTAAAGCTTTTGGAGGTGGAATGATATGAATATAGACTCTATACGCAATGGAATTGTAATTGATCATATCAAGGCAGGGCAGGGCATGGAAATTTATCAGCTATTAAATCTGGAAGCCTTAGATTGCTCCATTGCCTTAATCAAAAACGCAAGTAGCGGTAAAATCGGTAAAAAAGATATCATAAAAATAGATGCTGATTTTGACCTAAACTTAGATGTCTTGGGGTATATCAATCCGGATATCACGATAAACGTAATCAAAGAAGGTCAGAGAATAAAAAAATTCCATCCACAATTGCCCGAAAGATTGACCAACGTCATCAAATGCAAAAACCCTCGTTGTATCACCTCTGTGGAGCAGGAAATCGACCATGTCTTTAAACTGACAGATGGGGATAACAGAGTTTATCGCTGTATTTATTGCGAGTCTAAAGCAAAGGCAGAATCCATGTAACCATCTATATTCCTGATTACTTTATATATAAAAAGCAAGGATGGCTGTCGAAAACAACCACCCTTGCTTTTTTTATAATCCTTATTTAGCCTATAGACTATTTTTCATCCCAAATAAGTTCCTCCAGCAGCGCTACTACCTCAGGAAATTCTGTAAACCCATCCCGATCAATAAAATGCCCACCTTTATCAAGAATAATGAGTCTAGCGTCCAACTTGTCCGCCATTTTCTTTGTGGCCTCCATTGGCACGATGTCGTCATCTACCGCTGTAAGCATCACTCTGTGAGGAATAAGACCTTTCACCTTGTCTATATCGATTTCACCTGACATGAATTCGGTTAATCCCTCTTTTTGAATATCCATGGGATTTTTGTCCATAAACCCTGAAACCAGAATAGCACCTTTAATTGAAATACCCTTTTTCAAAATAAAGCGTAGCGAAGTGATACAGCCAAGGCTATGACCAATAAAAATTGTATTTTCATTAATATTGTTAATACTCTCCTCTAGCTTTTGCAGCCAAGGATCGAGATGAGGGTCTTCGGTATTGGGCATATCAGGAACAATCAGCTCAAATCCTTTATTTTTCATCTGCTCCTTCAACCAAGGAAACCAATTTGCCTTGCTAGAAGCAGTAAACCCATGTATTAAATAAATAGATGACTTGTTCATATAAATACTCTCCTCTTTTGTAGTTTTTCCCCTTGCTTTCTCCATTCTTCCAATACTCATTTCTTCAGTATTTCAATTATATCAAAAGATACTCCCCTGGGGAATCCCTTCATCAAATTTAATTCCCATCTGGTAATCTTTCACCCTTCTATTCTTTTTCCCCCCTTTCATGCATAAACTGATAAAAAATTCAAGGGAGCGTTTCTATGCAAAACCCCAATGTTAAATATTTAAAAATGCCAAACGGATATTTCTGTCTATTTTATCGCCAAAGTAATATTCTTTTCTTCCGGTCAAATACAAGTACAGGCTGGTCAACACCGCAAATCTTAGCGGAAAGAATCGGATCAACCTATTCCGTTTGCCAGTATGGAGAGGTATGTTATGTTCTTTATACCACAGCAGGTGGAACTTTAAACATCGCTTCCTCCAAAGATTTTGTGAATTGGGAACATGAACCTTTAAATGGCATGACAATCACTTCTAGTAATCCAAAATTCTTTATTGTTCCAACAGAAAACACATTACATATTATCTATCATTTACCAACAGAAGCCAAAGGGATTGATTCTTTGGTTTATTGCGCCTTTCGAAACGGACGATGGGAAACCCCATCACAAATTGACCGTTTCATCCCCTTCGGAAGGACCATTTTTCTTGCAAGGCGTTTAAGCAAGGAACATATTATTCTATATTATAGAACTGCCAGAAATACATGGTGCGCACGGGAAATGCTTCTTACCCCATACACACTTGGAAGCTTAACTCCACTGATTCAAACACAAACCAATTTTGTAGATATTTCCATAGTGAACGATATGGAGCGTATTCATATTTTGTATATTACCCGTAATATGTTCCGCACACAAGTTATTTATCAATACAAGCAAACAACGGCGGTCAGCACCCCTCGTGTTCTTTGGGAAGACACAAATTGTGATAACGCCATGGCTTTTTTGGAAAATGGCAAAGTCGTGTTAATGTGGACTGCAAACGGCCGACCTTTGCGCTGTATTTCAGAAAACAATGGTGCCACATTTGGAGTTGTGGAACACTATACAGGTAGCTTTCCATCACAATGTTTTAAGGGTGAACTAACAAATGCAGACTCATTGGAATGCAACGCCATGGAGACCTATGGGGATTTATCCAGAAATTTCAACCCCTTCCTTTTGGTAAATGCAACGGAAACTGTACAACAGATACAAGCATTGCCTTTTGAACAAGAAGCACAGCCCCTTCCTGGGAAACAGGAAAAAACAGCCCCACCCCTTTACTACACGCAAGAACCACAACAACGCCGCTTCACTCAGGATGCGCAGTCGCAAGGCATTCCAGCGCAGTTTGCCCAAGATACAACGCAACCCCAGCGTACACCTTTGAAACAAGGGACACAGCCAAGTCGCTTTATGCAAGAACCTCAGGCACAGCCAAGCCGCTTTACGCAAGAACCTCAGGCACAGCCAATTTCCTTCGGGCAAGAAAACCCATATGTAGAAGTAGCACAATCACAGCGCACCCCCTTTGAACAAGAAATACAATACTCTCGTTTTGCACATGAACCACAATTTAACCCTTTTAGCCAAGAATCACAGAACAATCCTTTTGGGCAAGAGGCTTCCCTACAAAAAATGCAGAAAAATTCTACCTCTGTTCAAAATTCCCAAAAACAACAAATGGAAGAATTAACTGCTCTTCTGGCTCAACGCAGTGATGAAATCACAGAGGTAAATGCCCGTTGGAAAGCGCAAATTTCACGTTTGGAAGCAGAGCTTGAAACGTTGCGAATGGAGAATAAAAATCTCAAGCAAACAATCCATGCGGCACAACTGGAAAAACAACGCATGGCCTCCATACAAAATGTTCAACGGGATCAAACTGAAGATAAATTGGAAATACTTCAGGCGGCAGAAAATATATCTCCACAGCCTCATGAAATGCCATTACCCCTAACAGAAACACCCCCCAGTCAATTAGAGGATCATAAAGAAATGATAGATTGATCATCTTCCGAATTTTATTAACAGATATCCACCTGTAGTTGATTTTAGCCCTTATATTTCAATCCTTATTCAAACAAAAAACCGTATCACAAGAATCAATAATGCATTTTTGTGATACGGGTTTTTCTTTTTCAATAATGAAAAAAGCTTGACCGCTCTAAAAATTATCAATTTTATTAAATTTGAAATGACATGACATACAATATCTATCATGCCGTTTTTATGCTTCACGAATAATCTCCTCTAGCATTTCTGCAATTTCTCCAATCAACTCATTGCAATTTTCTCTTCTGGCAGAAAGTCTGCAGCAGTCAACGCAGCTCCAATTTCCTTGTGCTCTGCACAGTAAGATCAAGCTTTTCTGCTTTGCCTCCTCTAAATCAAATAAAATTCCCAAAACCATAACCCCGGCAACCAGTGCACTGCAAATTCCTCCAACACCAAATCCAGCACTAATTGCATTACAGCTCATTAATAATTCTTCCGAAAGAGGAAACCCATATGTTTCTGATGCAGCTCTTAAAATAGCACGGGAACAATTTTCACCCTCCATGCAAAGAGCCATTGCTCGTTCCTTCATAAAATCATCTCCTTTGCTTCATAGTATGAAAGAATAGGACAATGGTTCTGCCTTATAGGGACAAATAATAAAAATTTTATATATATTGTACAGCAATAAGAATATACAAAAGATTAGGTTTGATTGATAAAAATAAAAAAAGCAACCTCAATTGAGATTGCTTGAGGGCATCCCTTAAATAGACACCCTCTTGATTATATTCTTTTCAGTTTTAATATTTTCTTACTGTCCATAACCCTCAGAGGTTAAGCGAACTGCTAAAGGCAAATATTTTCCACCTTCCCATCTAGGATTTTGGCTTTTAATCCAAGCATAGCTAATTAAAACACCTACTATACCCAAAGTGAAGGATACCAAGCTTTGGGGTAAGGGAACCATAGGGCTTACCACAAAATAACCAAAAAACAGACCGATGAAAAATCCAATCAAAGGAATGCCATAGCTAATTAAAATTGCCTTCAAAAAAGCATTATCCTGCAATTCCAACTCAACCCAATCTCCCACCTCAGCCTCGCAAAGGTTCTTGGCATCAATATCCATATCCTGCTCAACATAGCCGGAAAAACATGCTTTACAATGACCACAAGCCTCCTGACGAATAATATGAACCTTAACCATATTTCCACTTTCTTGCGTTACCAATCCTTTCATTGGCAAAACCACCTTTCTATACTGACCCTAAAATAGGGCTTTCTCCACACTTTACAACTACATTATAAACAAAATACAAAGCTTTTTCAATATCCAAAGCTTTTATTTCATCTGAAAGGTTCTTCCTGCCAATCAACTTCACAATAGTTTTGTTTTTATTTAATTTACGCATTTTCCTTTTTCTATTCTATTCATCTATTTCTCTGTGGGCATATCAAATAGTTTTCGATTTTCTGAAACCTTAATCACCCAATCTTTTGCAGCTTCTTCATATCTACATTCACGTTTTATCTTTAAAATTTCAGACATAAAAATTCTAATACTACTTGATGCTATGCAGCCCTCAGTAATTTGCAAGAACATATAGATAATGGCATGCCTTTGTCATCTTTCTATATTCTTTGAACCATAGATATTGTAGATATACACGCTAAAAATATCTAACTCTATAAAGCCACCCCCTAATACTTTATAAAAAGGCGTCGATAACATCGACGCCTTTCCCATATTCTGGTGTATGAAACGTTTTAAAGGGATTTTTCAATCATTACCATGCATCAATTCCTCTTTGCTTTTTCTTTATGAACCAAATAAAAAAATTATTGATCAAAGCACCCAAAGGAACAGCAAACAGCAATCCCCAAAATCCAAAGATTCTTCCAAAGATAGCCAGTGATAGTAATACTAAAACGGGATGCATTTCAACCTTTTTCCCTACAACCTTGGGAACAATATATACACTATCAATTTGCTGTAAAATTAAAATCAGTATGGAAGCATATAATGCGCGGATAGATTCTCCACTCAATAGACCCGCCATTATGGCCAAAATAAAAGCGATAAATGCTCCAAAGTAAGGTATTAAGTTCGAAAAACCTGATATCAACCCCAACACAACCCCGTAAGGCAGACCAACTATTGTAAAGGATATAGAAAACAAAATGGCCATAATTACGGCATCCGTCATCTGTCCTCCTAAATACCCCATGATTACATTATTGACCTCCAAAGATACTCTGCGAATCCGTCGAGTTGCCTTTTCTCCAAATAATAGCAAAGAGAATTCCCTTAAATAGCTTAATATCATTTCCTTCTCCATAAGAAAATAAAAAGCCACCGTTAGCCCTATGGTGATATCAATCAAACTATTTCCAATTTGCGGAATATATGCAGTAATACCCATAATTTTTTCCTGAATCCAAAGGGTTGCATTCTCTGTCCAAGCCGATAAAATCCCTTCGACATTTTGTAAAATTCCTAGTTCAGCAAGTTTCAAATTCATGAGTACCAAATAATCTCCGATTTTCCTGACAAAGGCAGATAACTGCTCCGCCAGCCCCTCTAAGTCTGCCGCACCCAAACCTTTTGCTGCCCATCTGCCTCCTAAAAATAATACAATAAAAATAATGATATAAGCCGCTCCTGTTCCTACCTTTCTGTTCTTGATCTTACTCCGCTGTATTGCTGACAAACGTTTTTCATACTGCCTTTGTAAAAAGTGGGTAAGTGGTTCAAATAATACGGAAAAGAAAATCGCCCACAAGAGAGGAGCAAAAACGGCGAGGATTCCCCTCGCCGTCTGAATTACGACATTTTTCGCCTCGGAAAGCTGAAACAAAAGCATCCCCAATATAACTAAAATACCTACAGTAAAAATTACATGAAAGGAGATGACCAAATACTTTTTATTCCAAGGCAGTCGCATATCTTCACCATTCCTTAAATTTTAATGATCCATTTTTTTTAATACTTCTTTTAAATATTCCCAAACGCGAATTGTGGAAGCCACAGACAGGCGCTCGTCTGGGGTATGCACGTCGTGCATCTCCGGTCCAATGGAAACCATGTCCAAATTGGGTATCTTTTCGGAAAACAACCCACATTCCAAACCGGCATGAATTGCAGCAATTTCTGCTTCCTTGCCGTACATCTCTTGGTAGGTTTTCGCAAACAACTTTAACATTTCAGAATCTGGATTGAACCTCCATCCTGGATAGTCGTTTACTTCCTCAACCCTTGCGCCGCAAAGGTTAGCAATGGCATGAATCTTCTGACAAATCAGCTCTTTTCTGCTTTCCACAGAGCTTCTGACTGCATTATCAAAATAGATATATTCTGCGGTGGTTTTTACAATCCCAATATTATTTGAGCTTTCAACCAAACCTTTCATTTCCATGCTCATGGTTTGTACCCCAAAGGGCAAAAGCAATAAAGTGTAAATAACTTTGTTTTTCGTATCTTCTGTGAAAACCTGAAAAACGGCTTCCTGCAAAAGTTCTATTGATATAGTTATAGACGGCTCACAGGAATTATATTCCTCCTTGAGAATATTTTCTATTTTCATTAAATATTCTCTTATCCCATCTTCTTTTTCCTTGTCAAAAACAATAACAGCCTCTGCCTCTCGGCAAATGGCATTGTCCATGTTTCCTCCATCCACACTGGCTAATGAAAATGACTCCTTCTCCTGTAACATACATAAAACTCTACCTATCAAGCGGTTGGCGCTGGCTCTTTGCAAATGGATATCAGACCCGGAGTGGCCTCCCTTTAATCCACGAATGGAGATTTGATATGCGGCTTTTCCCTCAGATATTCCCATGCGCTCTGCAGGCAAATAAACCCTTACCCGCCTGCCGCCTGCACAACCGGAAAGTAAAACGCCCTCTTCCTCCGTATCCATATTTAAAAGCCGCTTGCCTTCTATATCAAAGGGCTCAAAAGCTCTTGCTCCCCCCATACCGATTTCCTCTTCAACGGTAAAAAGGGCTTCAATGGGTGGGTGCTCCAATGTATTATCATCCAAAAGGGCCAACATATACGCCACGGCGATTCCATCATCACCACCCAATGTCGTTCCTCTGGCATGAATAAACCCATCCTCTATATATATGTCTAAAGGATCCTTCAAGAAATCCATTTCCGTTCCTGCATTTTTCTCGCAGACCATATCAATATGACCCTGAAGAATTACAGGAGGTACCTCTTCATATCCCTTTGTCCCACCTTTTTTAATTAAAACATTGTGGCTCTCGTCCTGACGGAAATATAAACCTCTTTCCTTTGCAAAAGCAACGATATAATCGCTTAAAGCCATTTCATTTTCACTTCCGTGGGGAATTTTACAAATTTCTTCAAAGTAGTAAAAAACCTTATTCCCACCTAGACCATCTAGCTTTCCCATCTTTTTTCCTCCCTTTGACATTGCCTTTTCCATAATATTTTCTAACAGTATTGTAAGTCAATGCCGTTCACAGCCATATTATGTGTGTAAAAAGCCACTTTAATGCTTATGTTTATCATACATACTTTATTTTCGTATGAATGATACATCTTTACGAAAGCAAACCGTTTCATTTCATCTCAAATACTTTTCTCTCATAAAAAACTCCGATAGAATGGTTCCCATCGGAGTTTACGATACAGCGCCCTCGAGCATATGCCGTTGTCAACCGTTCATATGCTCCAATGCGTTATTTGCGGCATTTTGCTCCGCCTCTTTCTTACTGCGTCCACTTCCCTTGCCCAAAATACGGCCATCGTGGGTAACCTGAGCCAGAAATATCTTATTATGGTCTGGTCCTTGTTCATCTACAATTTTATAGAGCAAAGGAACCTTACTTATTTTCTGAATTACTTCTTGCAAATGGGTCTTTCCGTCTAAGCTTTTAAAGTTATTTTTGGTGCTGGCAATTTGCTCCTCCATAAAACGCATTACGTAGCTGTTCGCTGCACCAATGCCTCCATCAATGCAAACAGCACCGATAATGGCCTCAAAAACATCCGCCAAAATAGAGTCTCGGTTTCTTCCTCCAGTACTCTCTTCCCCTTTGCCCAGCAAAATACAGCGTCCTAAACCCAGCTTGCGAGATAAAGCTGCCAAAGACCCCTCACAAACTACCGCTGCCCTAAGCTTTGTCAGTTCTCCCTCAGGCATCTGTGGAAAAAAACGATACATATACTCGCTTACCACCATGTCCAGAACGGCATCGCCCAAAAATTCCAAGCGTTCGTTGTTTTCATGACTGCCCTTTTTCAATTCATTGGCATAGGAGCTGTGGGTCAAAGCTAACACTAATAAGCTTTTATCCGTAAAAGAGTACTCTATCTTTCGCTCGAACTCCTCCAGATTTAAATGATTCATACTTAGTTCTCCAATACATTTTTAATATAGGCAATTGCATCGCCAATGGTTTTGATTTTTTCCGCTTCGTCATTTTCAAATTCCATATCGAAAGCTTCCTCTAAAGCAGAAATAATCTGAAATAAGTCTAAAGAATCCGCACCCAAATCCGCAAAAACTGTTTCTGGTGTTAAAGTATCCGCCGATATATTCATCTGTTCTGCAATTACATTCATTACTACTGATTCGTCCATATCATTAACCTCCTCATTAAACTTTATTTTTTCTTTCAATACTATAACCCATTTGCTCCCATTTGTCAGTAGAAAACCGTAAAAATAGTGAAACTTTTGAGGGGTTTTTCGGCAAAAAATTGCCCATCTTTATTAGATAGGCTCAATTTACTCCGTTATTTCGGAACTTTCAACTTCCCTTCATATTCTAATACCAAATCTTCTAAACCTTCTATAAACATAGCCGAATCAGATATTTTGGTAAACTTCATTTCGTTTCCATCAAAAACAAGAATAAAAACCTTGTTTTTCAATCTTATTTCCTGACTTTGAATGACTGTTCCCTCTAAATAATAAACGTTTTCAGCTTCTCTTTCGTATTCTCCCTTAATATAAATACCTAATACCTGATTCATTAAGTAAAATTCATTCGTATCAGTAACACTTACTGTATACCCTTCATAAGAATATGTACCCTGAAAAGAACCTGTTAATATAGGTGTCTCCATCACTTTTTTTATTATGACTACACAAATTACAATAATAAACAAATAAATGAATCTTCTTCCTTTCGTTTTCATAGTTACCCCCGCTAATCTGATATCCCTTTATTATGAAAAAGCTATCTAATACACTCAACAACTCTTTCGGTTAGCCGAATAAACGATTGCCAAATTGTAACCAAAAAATCCTCAGAAACGTGTGTCCCAAGTCCCAAGTACTGGAAACGAATATGATTGACCTTCCATCTCCATTGATTCATAGGCAACTTACTTTATTCTTCTGACAATGCTCTGAATCTATTTCAATTACATAACATCTCAATCGTTTTACATGGTTTTGTTTCATATATTATTACAACTTTTTTTGCATAAGCCAAAAAAAACTAAATAATTATAATTGTATGGGTTCATTCAATCCTACTTCTACTTTCATCTAGCTGTTATATTCGCTTTATTTTATATAAATAAATAATATCTATTTATTTAGCTAACTCCTCAATACGGTCAGTGTAGGTAGGTATTTCACTAATTTTTTTGAAATCTAACTTCTCATCTTTAATATATAAAGAAAACCTTTGATTCTCAATAATAATTTTTTGGCTCTAAATCTCATTACCTGTCAACAAATATTCATTACCTGAACACTTTTCGAATTTCCCTTTAAAGTAAACTTCGTAAGAAGGATTAATATAGTAAAAAATGTTACCAGCTTCAGGATCAGCAATAACATGACAAAAAGTATCCATTTCGCTACTGTATGTCCCTACAAAAGCTTTTGTCATCAGCGTTTTGTCAGTCCCCCAAATTATATCAGATTGATTAAATTTCATAGAAAGGGATATGAAAAGCATAACTGCAATAAATAAAACAATGTTTTTCTTCATGTAATCACTCATTCTCCTAATGATTTTATTTTGTTATTAGAAAAGTTTTTAATATTTTAATTATCGGCCGATATTAAAACCTTTAAAGCTTATTAGAATACTTGTGGCATTTTCAATAATTATTATAATAAACCTCAAGGATAGCACAAGTAGAATTTCTCAATATGGTTGATAATATTTCGACAATATTTTACAAGTATACATATTCATGATTATATTTTTTCTTTATAGTTTTTTATTTCAACTTATAACTTGTTACGATTCAAATTAAATAAAGCTCGTGTTTTTAGTGAATCGTTTTGCCCAGTCCTCTAAAAACGCCAAAATCCAGTAAACTTAAAATGTTTGTATTTAAAACCTCCTAAAAAACAACCTTTTCATTCTTTCAAAGTATAGAAAAATTCGAATTTATTAAATGGTAAATAAATAACAAATTGCATATAAAATGAATTGTTACATTTATATGTGATATAACAAAAAAAACCGTAAGAAATATTAAAAAATCGTTAAAAATTTATCTGGAAATTTATCTAAAAAAAGGATATACTTTTAATAATAGTTTACGATTTGAGGATGATAACGTGGAAAAGTTTTTAGAAAAGCCAGATTTCCTACAAGACATCTTTGTCGAGGAATCTTGGAAAAACATTGATAAGATTGACAGCTTCATAGAAGAAAAGGCAAAAGAAGAGGACTTTTCCGTATCCAGGGAAGAGGTAGATGGTCTATTCCGCACTATGCATAGCATCAAAGGCTCTGCATCCATGATGGGATATCCCTCTATTTCAGAAACAGCCCATAGCGCGGAGGACTTGTTCTCTTATTTGCGCGAAGAAGAAAACCCGGCACAAAAAGACTTAAAAACCATTTTACAACTGCTGCGTATGGTATCCGGATTTATGAAACGGGAACTGCGTCGTATGGAGACAGATGAAGAGGTTACCGATTTTGGTTGGGCTGTGGTGCGAAGAATCAAAAATTTTTTAGCCCATGTTGATAACGAAAATGAACCGGAAGGTCCAAGCTACCAAATTGCCTATACTCGTAAGGGTAAACAAATTATTCCTTACACAAACTTTGCTTCCCTCATCCCGCAAATGGAGCGTCTTGCCAGCATTATGGGAAGAGAGCTTTCAAAGGAATTTACAGTTAAAGTATCTGGAGCAGATACAGAAGTTCCAAGGGATATTTTCGACAAAATCTCCATGGCCGTATTACAGATGATGAAAAACAGTATGGATCACGGGTTAGAAAACACTTCCGTTCGTGAACAACTGGGCAAAACTCCCATTGGAGAAATCTCTTTAGAAATTCAAAAAGCTGGACAAAGGGTCTTTGTAGTTTTCCGAGATGATGGACGAGGCTTAGATAAACATGGCATTTTGGAGACAGCTCATGAAAAGGGCCTTTTGAAAAAATCAGAGGAAGAATATGAAGATAACGAAATTTTTGCATTTTTGTTGCGTCCGGGTTTCACTACCAAAAGTAGAGCCACAATGTTTTCAGGCAGAGGGGTAGGTCTTGATGTTGTAAATGCAACAATCTCCGCTCTGGGCGGAAGCATCCGCATTGAAAGCCGAGAGTATATGGGTACCACTTTTTTTATGGAATTTCCTGTCATTGCATAACGAAATCATATCAATTATAATTAAGAACCTGCAATTATTTATATAGCAAAAAGATGCGACTTGGCTGAAAAAATGAGTAAATTTCAGCCATTTTTTTATGTCTTTGCCCTTGTACCTGTGGGACATTTTGTTTATAATAATAGAGATGTGGGTAACAAAAGAAATTCTACAATCAACTAGGAGGTTTTTTACCGTGGACTTTTTGACACTAATGAAAGAAAAGGCGAGAGCCAATAAGAAAGTAATCGTTTTGCCCGAATCCTATGAAAAAAGAAACCTGGAAGCAGCAGCTGAATGCTTAAAGGATGGATTAGCAGAAATCGTATTAATCGGTAATAAAGAAAAAATCATGGAAGCAGCAGGTAGCTTTGATGTTTCCAAAGCAATTTTCGTAGATCCCGAAATTTATGATAGAATGGATGAAATGGTTGCAGGCCTTGCAGAAGCAAGAAAAAGCAAAGGCATGACATTGGAAGAAGCAAAAAAACTTCTTTTAGATGATTCCATGTTTGTAGGCGTTATGTTAGTTAAAATGGGCGTTGCAGATGGCATGGTTTCCGGTGCAATCCATTCTACTGCTGATACTCTGCGTCCTGCATTGCAGATTTTAAAGACTGCACCTGGCACAGAATTGGTGTCTTCCTTCTTTATTATGGTAACACAGACACCTGAATACGGCGATGACGGCATTTTGTTGTTCGCTGACTGTGCACTCAATCAGAACCCCACTCCTGCAGAATTGGCTTGCATCGCAGGTGACTCCGCAAAATCCTATGCTGCATTTGTTGGTAAGGAAGCAAGAGTTGCAATGCTGAGCCATTCTACAATGGGTTCCGCAAAGCATGCTGATGTTACAAAAGTAGTTGAAGCAGTAAAAATTGCAAAGGAAAAATATCCTGAAATCAAGTTGGATGGCGAAATCCAGTTGGATGCTGCAATCGTAAAAGAAGTTGGCGAATTAAAAGCACCTACAAGCCCCGTTGCTGGTAAAGCAAACTGCTTGGTATTCCCCGACATTGACGCTGGTAATATCGGCTATAAATTAGTACAGAGATTTGGTAAGGCAGAAGCTTTCGGTCCTGTGCTTCAGGGTATCGCGAAACCTGTAAATGATTTATCCAGGGGCTGCTCCGCAAATGATATTGTGGCAGTTGTTGCTATGACAGCTGTTCAGGCTCATGTAATGGGTAAATAATTCTCCACATGTTTCTTGGTCGCTTTTCAATTGAAAGCGATTCAAAATAATAAATTCTAAGTAAGAAAAGGTAAATAATGAAGGAGAGAAAATAATGAAAATTCTTGTATTGAACTGCGGCAGTTCCTCTTTGAAATACCAGCTTTTCGACATGGAAGGCGAAGTGGTATTGGCAAAAGGTCTTTGCGAAAGAATCGGTATCGAAGGTTCCAGATTGAAACACCAGCCTACCGATAAGGAAGATGTTGTTTTTAATGACTATTTGGAAAATCACGATGTGGCTGTTAGCAAAGTAATGGAAGCTTTAACAAACCCCGTTTACGGTGTGGTTAAGAGCATGACTGAAATCAACGCAGTGGGTCATCGTGTAGTTCATGGTGGCGAATACTTCTCAAGCTCCGTAGTAATTGACGATGCAGTTAAAGAAGCTTTAGAAAAATGTAGCGAGCTTGCTCCTTTGCATAACCCTGCAAACTTAATCGGTATTGCAGCTTGTGAAAGAATTATGCCCGGCGTGCCTCAGGTTGGTGTATTTGATACAGCCTTCCACCAGACAATGCCTGAAAGAGCATACCTGTATGCAATTCCCTATGAATATTATGAAAAATATAAAATCAGAAGATACGGCTTCCACGGGACAAGCCATAGATACGTTTCCGAAGAAGCAGCAAAAATGTTGGACAGACCTTATGACCAGACAAAAACCATTACTTGCCACTTGGGTAACGGTGGTTCCATCTGCGCAGTAAGAAACGGTAAATCCATTGATACTACCATGGGCTTCACACCTTTGGAAGGCCTTGTAATGGGTACCAGAGCTGGCGACGTGGATGCGGCTGTTATCACATTCTTGATGGAAAAAGAAAAATTGACTCCTCAGGAAATGGATAATATCTTAAATAAAAAATCCGGTGTTTTGGGTATCTCTGGCGTTTCCAGTGACTTCCGTGATATTGAAGATGCAAGCGAGCATGGTAATGCAAGAGCAGAAGCAGCTTTAGATGTATTTTCTTATAAGGTTGCAAAAAGAATTGGTGCATATGCTGCAGCAATGAACGGCGTTGATTGTATTGTATTTACAGCTGGTTTGGGCGAAAATTCCGGCCCTACAAGAAGATTAATTTGTGACTACTTGGGTTACCTTGGTGTTCACATTGACTCTTACAACAATTGTTTAAGAGGAAAAGCAATGGAGATCTCCGCTCCTGATTCCAGAGTAAGAGTTTTAGTTATCCCTACCAATGAAGAATTGGTAATTGCAAGAGATACGAAGGAACTTCTTGACAAATAAGAAGCCTTTCAGTATAATATTTTAGGTACGACTATGGGGTGATTTGAATGTTACTTGGAATGGCTCAATTGTTTAGCAGAAACGGATTATCAATTCCCGTTATGTTAACTGAGCAAATCAATGATACGTCGGATTATCCCGATGTTGTGGAATTTTTGCAGCCTGTAAAGTTAGAGGGAACTCTTAAAAACGAAAATGAAACTTTCGTTTTTGAAGCAAAGGGCAATACAGAGGTCAACCTTCGGTGTGACCGTTGTCTTGCACCTGTCAGAAAAGAGCTTTGCTTCGAGATCAAGGAACGTTTTGCTCATACAGGCAGAGGAAACGAAGAGACAGAAACTTTTTCGGGGGATCAAATTGATCTTGCGGACTTTGTCAGAAGGGGTATTCTTTGTGCTTTACCTATGAAGGTTCTTTGCAGCGATCATTGTAAAGGGCTTTGCCCCGTTTGCGGAAAGAATCTAAATGAAGGTGTGTGCGAATGCGATACAACCTATATAGATCCGAGATTTGAAAGTTTAAGGACTCTTTTCAATGTTGACGAGGAGGTGTAGAAATGGCTGTACCCAAGGGACGAGTGTCGAAATCTAAAAGAGATAAGAGAAAAGCACAGAGTTGGAAAATTGCAACTCCTAGCTTGGTAAAATGCAGCAAGTGCGGTGAACTGATGACTCCTCATCAGGTTTGCAAGGCTTGTGGCGCATATAACAAAAAGACAATTATCAAAGTTGACTAATGTTAAACTCGAAAAGACAGCATACATGCTGTCTTTTCTTCTTATATATAGCAATTTTCTGAAATTGATTTTGCATGGAATACAAAGAGGTTGCAATCATTGATCAATCCGAGTAAAATAATAACAGAATTTAGGAAATGATGATAGAAACATCAAAATGATGGAAGGACTCAGGTGATTTCATGGATAAAAAAGTAATCGTAGCCCTTGATGCCATGGGTGGCGACTTGGCTCCTGTTGAGATTGTAAAAGGTGCCGTAGATGCAGTAAAAGAATTAAATGTAGACATAAAGCTTGTTGGTCAGCAAGATAAGATAAATGCTGAACTTGCTAAATACACATACCCGAAAGAACGTATACAAGTGGTACATGCTGAAGAAGTCATCGGCACAGACGAGGTGCCTACCTCAGCTATCCGCAGAAAAAAGGACTCTTCTTTGGTTGTAGGGTTAAATCTTGCAAAAAGCGGAGAAGCCGATGCTTTTGTCTCTGCCGGAAGTACCGGTGCATTACTTACTGGTGC
>JAEZPX010000214.1 GCA_023413275.1 Bacillota bacterium
ACAGTAGGTTGTAAAATATATTTTCGTAAAATAGGATCGTAAACTTGATTGAAAATGGTACATATCTCACTTGATTTCAAGTTTTACACCCCCAAGTATAAAAGGCCCGTTGGCAATAAATAGCGGCGAACGGCAATGGAAAGGCGTTCCTCTTCATTTGGTGTGTTTGTAACACCAGCGGCATAATTTTTTGTTATTTTACCAACGCTTTCTGCCACAACACCCCCGCCCTCCTCGTTGATTTTAATTGCTTCCGCCACGGCACAGCAGGCTTTTTTCAACATATCATTATCATCTGAAAATGCCTTAGCTCTCTCAAATGTGACCATATTAATATATTCTGATGCCCGTTTTGCTAGGCGACTAAAGCTATCTTGGGGAATCTCGTCTCCCCCAAACCCTTCCTGATAAAATTCGTAGGTCGCATATACCATTGCCCCTCCTCCTCTCTTACTCCTTATAGTCGGACTGAACCCCTGTATTCTTACTCATCTGGGAAGTCTCCTTCTTTTGTACGTCTTTCTCTTTTTCTAATACCTTATTCCCTTCTGGAACGTACTTCTTTTTCTTTTGAAGCTTGTCCATTTCTTTTTGTAAGCTTTTACCTACCTCTTCCGAAGATATTGGATTAGTTTTTTTATCATTTGCAACCAAGCCAATTGTTTTTGACATAATCGTCAACCTCCTTATGCCTTATGGGACAAATAAATACCAGCCACCTTATTCTTGTATACATCCACAATGCCGTATTTGCGATATTTTACAATATAACTGTCTGCGTCAGGATTCCCTGCAGGATCAATAACATCTCCTACCACATGCTTATCAAACTTAATCACAGCACCCTTATGTACAATCACGAAGTTGATGTCTTTACCATCTGCTGCTTTTTTATAATGTCCTAACTCTTCTCCTGTGGTTTTACCATCCAAAAGATCAATGGTTGTATAAAAACGACTCTGAGGCACCTTACGAACTACCTCAAAGCTGGTCAAAACCTCTTTGGATTTTGTGGTATCCAATGCCATAACGCTATTTAAAAGGGCATGGGTTGCATATAACACTCTGCCTTCCTCAGGAACTTCATCCTCGTCCATCTTGCTTTTTGCCGCCATCAATGCCTCCAAAAATGCCTCTGCTGTTGAAAAAGTCGCTGTAGGTGCTACAGTAATCCCTTCTGTTCCTGCTAAGGTTGCAAAGGTAAAAGCATCCGCCTCCGGAGCAACCTTTTCTCTTTGCAGCGTTGCCCCTGCCATATGAAAGGCTACCTGAAAGGTTTCAGCATCATCCATGCTATCAATAGAAAGCTTTGTGCCTCTATCATAATTAAATGTAGCAGTTTTCCAAACCACGTCAACAGAACCATTGGTGTAACCGCTGTTTCTATCATAATTACCAAGACCGGAAACACTGATCTGTGGATATAAAATTTCGTTTCCATTCCCCCCTGCTTTCATCATATTATTGTCACTGGTTAAGTCAGCAGTTACCGAGGCACTTTTGTATACCTCATCAATCAAGTTTGTATAGTTTTTTGCCAAAGCAATTCCCATCATTTATTTCTCCTTTCAGTCCTTTAATGTCAAGCCCATTAATGCTCTCAACTTGTTTTCTTCCACCTTTGTTAGGGATACTCTGCCCATACTGGGCATCTCTATAGGTCTATTGGGGTTTAAAAAATAGTTTTTATCCTTGGTCAGATCCTCTAAAATTTCCTGATCTTCCTTGCCTTTGTTTATTTCCATGTCGATAGCTATTTGAAACTCAGCAAAAACAGCCTTTTCCGTCAGCTCGTCACGCCATTTGTGTTCACCAGCAGCTAGGTCAAAACGTTTTCTCAAATAAACCTCCTGAGCCGCCTCCCGTTCTTTACGGATAGCATTATCTTTTTCAGCGGCAACCTTTCTCTCCAGCTCTTCCAGTCTTTTTTTTAAGTCAATTTCCTTTTCAGAGAATTCCTGAAGCTCTAAGAGCTGAACTTCTAAGCCTTTTTTTGTGCTGTTTAATGCATTGAAGTCCGCTCTTGCAACAAAATTTTTTCCGATTCCTTCAGTAATCTTTTTTTCAAGTTCTTGGGCATTGTCTAAGCCCTTCAAAACTTCTTTCAACCATTCCATAAATTCTACTCCTTCCATCTATCAATCTTTGTATCGTTATCTAGACTCTATCCTTTTTATTCGGCCAGTCCCGATATTGAGCCGCCTCCTTTTATCCCATGGCTAGGGTGCAAAAAAGGCCTGTTTAACGTCTATTGCCTAAAGACGAAAGAACAAAGAGAGGGCCTTAAACCTTGGGAACTATGTAACAATCCCCCTGAAAGGAACTCTTCCCTTGACCCTTTTCATTGAAAACTCTACATATTATGTATGAATGCAATTCAATTCCCTTCTAATAGTTCAAGGTGCCTGAAACAATATTTCGATAATAACTTAAAATCCAAGGACATTTTCTCCAATACTCTGGCAAAGAGTTCATCACGACCCCTTTTTGTTGAAATTTTGAATTAATTGGGCCAGCACTATTTTAGGCAAGCCTATTAAAGATTACATAAAGTTCATGGGGTGGTCAAAGTCTAAAAGACTTGGATTTTCCAATTCTCTACCCTTTCTTTGGGTCTTGCCCACACGCCCAGTCTTTCTCTTACCTCTCCTCAATCTCTTCCAAAACCTTTTGCGCTTCGTCTGATGTTTCGTTGGGATTCAACCATTGCCTTAACTCAACTTTGCTTTTTACACCTAACTCCAATGCATCCTTTAATTGTCCCCATGATTCATTACTACTTTCTATCATTTCATAAGACCAATCAAAACGAACCCCATACGCTCCCATAGGCGCCAATTCGTAGTAGTTGGTCAAAACATTACATGCATAAAGGTAATCCCTCACTCCTCTTTCAACTGCATTACGAATATCACCAATTAGAGCATATGTGTCGTAAAGTCCCGCTTTAATTTCCGTAGCTGTTGCGCCTCTGCTTTCTGGCGCTGTCAAAATACCTTTGCTTGTGCCAATACTTTTTTCCAGTAGTCCAAATAAATATTGTAGTCGTTCATAATAACTGCTATGGCGAATCTCAGGACTAAATACTTCAATCATGGCTCCGTTTTCTTTGCCATGGGCGGCAAAAAACACCTTGCTTGGCATACGATATTTCCCTGTTTTGGCATCCTTTTGAAACATGCGTTCATCTGCAAAAATCTTTACCTCTTTTAGCTTGTACTCATCTCGAATTTGCTCCAAACACTCAAAAATCTCGCTAATTAAACCGTCACAACCATATGTAATAGGCACACCATACTCATCCCCAAACCGTCTGTTGTCTATTGGCGATTGAAAATAGGCAAATAACACGCGGTCAACACCTGCAATAGCAATATCCTCAATTTCCGCCCAATGCTCAAGAAAAGCAGCATTACCCCACTGATCAGTAACCTTATTTGTAATATAAAGATTTCCCCCAGCCACCTGATAATCCATCCACCTGTGGTATTGCTTTTCTCCTTGCTTCACGCTATCTGCCAAAACTGTTGCTCTGGTAATGCGGTTCCCCTGCTTCTCATGTATCACCATTCTTTCTTGAGATAACACATCAAATTGCATAATTCCAAGTCTTACATATGGTACGACAATGCATCCCCCTGTTCCCAACATACGAGAAACAATTCTCTTCATCCTATCCCATACTTCAATCAAACACTGATCCAAAAAGACTACTCTCTCATTATTCCCGGAAACATCGGCAGTGCTTTCGTTCATGGCTAGAGTAGCAAGCTTGTTGGCAAAAATTGCCGTTAGGTTCATTTCATCTGCTGTCTCATATTTCTGGGTGAATGCCATATTTTCCATCATCTGTTCCCCTGTTGTATTTGTTTTTGTGATACCAAAAATCCGCATAATATAATCCCAAACCATTTTAAGCATCATAATTCCCCACCAATCTATATATATTGTATTCAAAACTATACTCATCAGCATCCAAAATATCTATATCACTGCTGCCATTGTCCAATCGCTTGTCCTCTAAAACCTGATTATCCCAAACCGCTGTAGAAAGTCCCCTCACAAGATCATCGCATTCGCCTTTTACAATATGAAACCGCTCCCCTCCCATAAGCAATAAAGTGCAACGTATCCTATCGTTAATCGGTCGCTTTATGCTATTGTATATTGGATATGTGGTGTGCTGACGATAGCTGTTAATCATTGTCTGCTCAGCACTATCGCAATAAATACCATTAGGGTAGCCGTAGTCCCGTATAATACCTTCCACAAAATCAATCAGTTCTTTTTCCAACGAATAAAAACTCATACCCGTTGCCGAAATGCTCTTTGCTCGTAATTTGTATACTTGGTTATCAAAAGAAATTCCTGTGGCAACAAATGCGTGGTTTGATTTGTTCCCTCCAAAATCATGTCCAATGCCAATATAGTCAAATGTTTTGGGTAAATCCTCCATAGAAACCATATATTTTTCAGGATTATCGGCAAATTCCTTATAGATCAACCCCTCTGCCAATGCCCATTTTCCCAATATGTACCTGTCATATAAAACGGTGCCCCGATATTCTTTTTTTAAGTTTTCTACAAAATCCTTGCTCAAAAATGGATTGTCCTACAAACTATAATTTTGCAAATAAATATCTGCATCACTTTGCAAAAACTGATAAAACCAATGGTTAGGGCTTTCCGGGTTGCATGTGCCATCAAAGCAGCTGTAAGGCTTGTCTAGTCGGCTTTTCAGCATATGAAAAACGTCTTCATGCCAAGTTACCACCTCATCACCATAACAATATTTGATACTTGCCCCACGAATTCGGTCTACTTGATTCTCCCTGCCTGCCCCCAAGCAATAGCATTTTTCGCCGAAAAGCATAGCCGTGTTATCCGCGCGTATATCCGAAACCAGTGCTGGCGTAAAAATTTTCTGTAATGGCTCAATAATATTTCTTTGCAGAGTTCCTTTCGTGTTACCTAAAATCACCACAAGTCCCGCTTTTCCACTAACCGCACGAACTCTTCTGGGAATCATGAAATAATCCAAATAGGTTTTACCTGAACGTGTTGCCCCCGATTTAATATTCCAGCGACAGTTGGCATCATTCCAGTATTCCTTTTGCTTACTGCTTAGCTGCATTGTTTATCCCCTCCAAAATACCATCCAACTTTTCATATATTTGTACATCATAATCTTCTTTTGTTTTGTCAGCCCATCCTTGAAAATTATTGGTCAGTGTAAATTTTGCTCCCTGTAATCCATCCTTGTCGTACAGCCGTTCCTCAGCATATCCCTCTAACATCAACCTTGCCTGTGCAACAATCTCTGCATGTTTTCCCTTGTATTCCAAAAAATCCTTTCTGCTTAAAAATCCCAGGGCACACGCAAGACCAGATACAGTCGGCGGTCTTGCCCCAATCATAGTGGGTTCACCATTTTTTTGATAAACAACACTTCCATTCTCATCCTGCAATGGATCCCCTTTGCACCTTTTAAAATAATCCTGCATCAGGCATTCCACCATTTCCTTATTTTCATATTGTGGCATGCCTTTTTTATCCCGTTTCGGCATGATAAACACCACCCTCTCTCCTCAGAGAATATTTCAATAAAACAAACTGACACTTAAAAAGGACATCTCCTACAGATGTCCTTAATTATAAAAACTTATATAAACAGAAAGTTCTGGTAGTTTCTGCTCCTCTCCTCCATAGAAAATAGGGCATCCTTTTGGATGCCCTATTCTTATCTTTTGGTGTTTGGGCCCATGCCCTCTTTTACCGAGTTATGGGTATCATTTTGATTTTGAACTTTTTGAGACTTCGTTTCATTGTTAAATTTATTTTTACTTCTTTGTTCTTCTTGCCTATTTTCTTTTTTCTCCATGAAATCACCTCAATTAAAAACCATTTTAGCGTTTAAAATTTTGCTCACCCATTAAAATTAGTTGATTCTACCAGCTTTTTCATGTCCATGTTTTGCTTTCCCTTGAATTTCAGGAACAGGGGGTGCATCATTTTTGGGGAATTTTGCCTTGTGGTTACTTTCTGTTCCATGGGGTTCTTCGGGGTTTGGTCTTCTCATACCTGCTTTAGCCATTATTCTCACCTCAAAAATATTTTTTGAAAAAACAGCCCAAATGATACAGGAAAGTATTTCCCTTTATACAAACATTCCAAAACTTACTATGCTATTACTATAGCACTAAGAAATGTTCCCTTTGTCCAGACTTACAAAAAGCTCTAAAAAACTACATTTTATTATAAAAATCTACATATAAAAATTTCAATTGGATCAACACAAAAGTATATTAATCTATTTCTACAGAATACAGAACTTTATCTTGGCAATAAAACTCGCATCATTTTCAGCGAAAATTCACACCAAAATGCTACCTCCAATAATAAATAGATTGTTCTATTCTTTAAATGGATACACGCAGTGAATCCTTTTATACAATTTTAATAGTAAAAATATTGGTCCTTTAGTATTGCTTTTTTGTAAAAAAACAACTGCCTTTCGGCAGTCGAATTTGGGAGTGGGATAAGGCTATTACACCTTTCCCTTTAATAAACCAACGGAAGAGGGACTTTCGCCGATTTATTTATGGAAACATATATATTTAAATGTTTCATCTATGTTATGAGATAATTATACACAAGAAGAACCCAAAAGAAACGTAAATAAAGTGTTAAGGATTCAACCTTCTCTGACATACCCTAGCTACAATCTCTTTGTAAATTGACTAATCCTTGAAAAATTGTTGCTTTAAACTGATTTAAATATTTGAGAAACCTATATCAGTCCCAGTCCCCGAAGGATATAAATAAAAAAGAATAGTGTAAAAGCCGAAAAAACCATAGAATAAATTAAAAAATCTCCAGCCAATTCATAATCTGCATCAAATTGTATCGCCATTTGATAATTTGTAATTGCAGTAGGCGCCGAGACAAAAATAAAAACAGGAATTAGGTCGGTACCTCTTAAACCCAGCAAATAAACAGCTGGAATTAAAAAAATAGCAGGCATTATTATTAATTTGGTAATCAAACCAACAGCCAATGCTTTTACGTTTTTCTTGGCAGATCGGAATTCAAACTGTCCCCCTAAGAAAAGAAAAGCCAGTGGTGTGGCCATTTTTGCGATGTCCCCTCCTGCGGTATGTAAAAAATTAGGCATGGGAATTTTCAACACATAAAATATCATTCCAAAAATGACGCCCCATATAATGGGATTTTTAAGCGCATTTAGAAAGGCTTTCTTTGCACTGGACTTCTCACCCATGTCTGCAAAAGCTGAATAAACAAAAACACCCATTGTATTTAGAATAGGCAAAGTTGCCGCCATAATTGAAGTCGCCAAAGCCACGCTTTGGGCACCTCCCAAGCTTTTGGAAAAAGGTAATCCGTACAGCATAAAATTCCCTCTGTACATACACTGTATCATAACGCCGATTTTACGGCGATCTTTTACAAATTTAGGTATCAGCGGAGTCAGAACTCCAACAGAAATTAAAATCACACCAATACAAAAAAAGATAATCTTAAGATAAGTAAAGTCAATAGTTTTAGCATCATATAAATTAAAGAATACCAACAGGGGAAATAGTACATTAAAACACAAGGCATTTCCCTTGGCAACAAAGTCTTCTGTCAAAACCTCCTTGCGTCTTAGCATATATCCAAAAATAACTATACTGAAGGATGGTGCAACTGCATTAAAAGCAAATAAAAGATTTTCCACCCATAAACCCCTTCTTTCTTAAAAGGACAGGTTTTGCCCGCTTTGATTCCATATTAAAATTTCTTCCCCTTCTTCTCTGTACTTTTCCACGTCTCTTTGTGCCATTTTGTAATACATAAAGCGGTCATCTTCAGGTGATGGCAAATGATAGATAATCACTTGTTTTACTTTCATGATTTCTCGCAATATTCTTCTTCCCTTTGGATGATTAAAAAAAATAGGCGTTACAAAAGCAATCTCCGCGCGAAAGTCCCTTTCCTTGGCAAATTCTTCTTCAAAATAATCCACATCAGATAAAAATGCTAGCTTAATACCATCTAAATCTAATCGAAAGCATTGATTTGCAACGTCATAGTACTTTTTATCCACATGTCTCGTAGTAAAAACCTTTAGCTTAATGCCTTGTGTTAAAACGGACTCATTGTCTGCATTAAAAACTATTCTCCTATCGGCAAATTCCACTTCTGCCGCCGCCAAACCGTGGGTATCATCAACAGGGGGAAAACAAATTCCCTTCACCTTATTTGCAGCCATATATTCCATAAAGTATGGCGTATAATAATGATCATAATGAGAATGGGAAAAAAGCAAATAATCCACATTTGCTAATTCTCCCTTGCCTTTCTTCATTGATTCCCAAGCCCATTCAGGCAAATCTGTAAAATTATTTCCCAAATCCTTATAAAGTCCATCCAATAATATTTTAACTCCTTTATGAAACACAATCACGCCGGCATTAGATACCAAAACGGCATAGCTTTTTTGTTCCATAAAACATCCTCCAAATCTTTTTATTATTTTTATAAGAAAGGCGGCTAAAAAGCCGCCTAGACAGTCCAACAAATTATTTATGAAACGGAAAGGTTCGTAAAACAAAGAGCACTCCAATGAAATCTTCAGAATATCCTTTGTCCAAAAAATGGGGGGCGATGCCTATATACCCACTTGCTTTTTAGCAAAACCAATTGAATTGAAAACAATATCACGTTTTTCGTGGGGAAAAGCATATTGGCAAAGAAGTCTTGAAAATCTATTCCGAAAGCTTCTTTTAGGAATCTAGAAACAGCGCCCCAAAATTATTACTGTAGGATGCTAGAAATGTATCCTTTTCAATCTAATGATGAAATAATCAGCCAATAACCGTACCACTTATTTCTGCTTGGGGGCAAAAATAAATACCTCCAAATCCTCATCATAACCTCTGCCCATTTCGATTCCATCCACTTCTGCAATGACAACATCAACGGTCATAAGTACCTTGTTGCCTTCAATCAAATGACCACCGTGTCCTGTTCCGTACTGGTCAGATAAGCTGTAATGTACATGCAACATAGTCTCTCCCTTGTCATCGTGACAAATCATACCGGAAAGAGCAACCAACTCAATGGCACCTCTTAAAACGATAGGCTCACCATAACCGTAACCTGCTTTCTTATCCTTCAACGGAACTGGATTAAAGAACTGCGCACCATCCAAACTGCCGATACCGCTCAAAATCATACCATCTTTGATACCGTAGTCTTTGCAGATTTTTTCAAGCCCTAAAAGTACATCCTCACCAGGGCTCATTCTTGCGGCAACGATTCTTTTAATGTTTCCCTGTGCAGTTGAAATCATAATATTACTCCTTTCAAACCTCATCATTGAAGATTCATCTTTGGTGTATTGTTAACTTTCTTTATTTTACTTCAATGCCCATATCCTGTTCAAACATTTTCACAAGAGCGCATTGATCTTCATTAATTAAGCCAGCTTCATCCATTCTGTTCATGTAGTTTAAAACAAGGGCTGACATAGGAATTTCCACATCCATATCCTCCGCAAGCTTTGCTGCATTTTTCATATCTTTTTGATGTACTGCAATTCTGGCACTGGCACTAAAATCTCTGCTGATTATTTTAGGTACCTTTAAATCCATTACAGCATTCTGGGCGAATCCGTCTTTGATTGCATGAAATAATATCTCTGGATCTAAGCCTGCCTTTACCGCAAAAGCAAACGCTTCCGAAACTGCAATCAAATTACACCCAACAATCATATTATTGGCAAGCTTGGCAACATCACCACAACCCGAAGAACCCATGTAAGTCACTCTGCTGCCAACACAGCCAATCAAATCCTTTACTTCCTCAAAAACTTCCTTATCCCCGCCGCACATTACAACCAATGTGCCTGCAATGGCGCCGGTTTCACCTCCACTTACTGGAGAATCAATTAAAGACATTCCCGCCGCTTTCACCTCAGGGTAAAGCTTGCGAATGACACCGGGGAAAGTAGAGCTGAAATCAACAATAATCGTACCTTTTTTTCCTTGGGCAATAATGTCATTTACTACGCCTTCAACCAGTTCATTTTTAGGAAGGCATAAGAAAATAATTTCACAATTTTCATAAACTGCCTTTGCGTCTCCCGTAGCAATTCCACCAGCCTCCGCAAATTTTTCTCTCGAGACCTCCATCACGTCAAAACCAATCACAGGGTGACCACTTTTTTTCAATATATTTGTTGCCATGGGAAGCCCCATAATACCCATTCCAATAAAACCAAGCTTTTTCATATCGCTTCCTCCTAAATTATTTGTTGGGAATATGAATTGCTCTCTTTTCAGCCGCTAACGCCGCTTCTCTCACTGCCTCTGTTACTGTAGGATGTGCATGAATTGTAGCAAAAATATCTTCTACTGTCGCTTCCATTCCAATGGCTAAAGCACATTCACCAATCAAATCTGTAGCTCTGGGTCCAAGAATATGAACACCCAATACCTCTTTATATTCCTTGCCGATGATGAATTTAATCATACCAACACCACCGTTCATAATCAAGGACTTACCATTTGCCATTAGAGGGAATTTGCCAACCTGATACTCAATACCCAATTCCTTAGCTTTATCCTCTGTCAAACCAACCCCCGCAAATTCTGGGTCTGTGTAAACGCAAGAAGGATTTGTTGTACCATCATAATTAACATCCTCACCCAATGCATTTTCAGCGGCGATTTCACCCTGAGCAGATGCAACGTGAGCAAGCATTACCTTGCCTAAGCAATCGCCAATTGCGTAAACATTGGCAACACTGGTTTCCATTTTGTCATTTACTGATATACGACCTCTATCATGGGCAATACCAACTGCATCCAGATTTAGAGCTTCAGTGTCCGTTCTTCTACCAACAGCCACTAAAACCTTGTCTGCTGTAAATGCTTCCACTTTACCCCCAACCTCAACGTTCACCTTTGTTGCTGCACCTACTCCTTCAACAGACTGAACCTTAGCATCTGTCATAATTTTGATGCCTCTTGTTTCCATCATCTTGCGAAGTTGAGCCGTCAATTCACCGTCCATCATAGGTAAAAGCTTGCTCATTGCCTCCACCACGGTAACTTCTGTTCCAAAACGTGAATACGCTGTTGCCAATTCAATTCCAATAACGCCACCGCCAATTACCAATAAGCTCTTAGGTACTGTGTCGAAGGAAAGGGCCCCTGTGGAATCTACACAATTGGCATTTTCCTTCACCCCTGGAATTGGAGGTACGGCAGGTACAGATCCAGCCGCAATAATAATTTTATCAAAGGTCAGGTTTTCTTTGGAACCATCTTTCTTGGTAACTACCAAAGTATCCTTTGAAGCAAATGTTGCAACACCTTCAATCACTTTGATTTTATTTGCCTTCATCAATCCACTCACGCCGCTAACCAATTGATTTGTTACAGCATTTTTCTTCGCCTGTACCTTATTCCAGTCAACACCCTTTACTTCCACATTAATACCCAGCTCTGCCATTTCCTTAGCCTCAGCCAGAGCTTCTGCAGAATGTAAAAGAACTTTTGTTGGAATGCATCCGACGTTTAAGCAAGTACCACCCAGCTTATTTTTTTCAATTAAAGTTACCTCGCCACCCAATTGTGCCGCACGAATTGCCGCAACATAACCACCGGGGCCGCCGCCGATAACCGCAATTGTTGTTTTACCATCTTTTTTAGGTGCTGGAGCAACTTGAGGAGCTACCGTTGGTGCTGTGCCCCCAACTACTTCACCTGCTTGCCCAATATATGCCAAAATACCCTTAACAGGTACATCCGTTCCTTCTTCTGCAACTATTTTGATCAGTGTGCCGTCTTCTTCGCTGGCTACTTCACTGGTCAGTTTATCTGTGGTGATTTCTACAAGAATATCTCCAACCTTAACGATATCGCCTTCTTTTTTGATCCACTTTGAAACAGTGCCTTCTTCCATGGTCAATCCAAGCTGAGGCATTTTTACCTCTACTGCCATTTGAATTCCTCCTAATCTATTTCGCACAAATTTGTACAAACTTTTTATTTTATAAAAGGGTTATTATTCGGTAAAAGTTTGAAAAGTCCTCCTTAGGCAG
>JAEZPX010000223.1 GCA_023413275.1 Bacillota bacterium
TCTCTTTAGTATTATTTGAGACTGAGGGAATCACCCTTATTGTTAAATATGATGAAGAAACATATGAAGATGAAAAAAAGAAATTAGCAGAGAAATATGAGTTTTTGGAACATAAAGTTTTTTCAAATTTTGACCAAAGTAAATATTACATTCCTGAATACGAGTTTTCAATAAACAATTATTTTTTTAAAGTTGCTGACAGTAGTGAAAATTATCAAGCAGCTTATCCTAAGTCATTTGGTATGATTGGAATTTCAGATGAAGAAAAAAGTATAGCTTATTTATACTTCCTTGATTTGGATTTAGACTACATAGATAACGATAACGAAACACCCATGGCAGTTTTTGTTAAGAAGAATTTTAAATATGATTTTTAAAATATATAGTAAACTAGTACATAAATTAGCAAGTCCCCTTAATAGGGGGCTTTAGCTTGCAAAATCATATATACCATGCACATGGTCAGTGCCTGCTTTCCGCAAGCATTGCAACGTTTGAAGGTTTTATCCAAGTTATAGGCAACTCTGGGTAAATACCCTGCATCTTCAAGTAATGTGAACAATGGAAAAAAAATTGCCATGGGAGGCAGCATTACTGAAACTACCCAAGCCAAAACGCGATAGACTCCCAGTACTAGGATGCCATGTAACCAATCAGGTGCATTCATGAACTGAAAAAAGGCTGTTAAATAGTCTTGTACTTGAAATAATAAGCTGGATAATAATTGAGAAGGATAATTACTACCAGTAATGGTTAACCAAAATATCAAAGCAAGAAGTGCCAGCATAATGGGATAGCCCGTGGTCTTACTGGTCAAAATTCTATCTATATTTCGATCTGTAGAATTATAATTTTGATTTTCATAGAAAACAGCATCCTTAGATATTTTTTCTGCAGAGGTAACAAGAGAAGTTACAATTTTATCCTTCAATTTATCTGGATCAAGTTTACTGCTCTCCAAAATATTTTTTGCATTTTCTAAAGCTGCAGTCAGCTGGCTGTCTTTCAGAAGAGAAACCCCTAAATAAGCATCAATTTCTTTGAGTAAAGGTTCATCTTGTTCCAATAGTTTTAAGCTCAGCCATCGACTATGAAGTAAATTGCCATATTTTTCGTTTAGAATAGGCTCGATTGCTGAGATTGCTTCTTCTATTTCGTCTGGGTACTGGATGGATAGGGGGGAGCTATGGATTGTACCATTGGTTACTTTATCAACAATGTCCATTAAGGCAGAAAGACTTTTCTTTTTTCTTGCAATGGCGCCGATGACAGGTACACCAAGATGTTTAGAGAGTTTATCCACATCGATTTTGATATTTTTACGTCGGGCCTCATCCATGAGATTGATACAAACAACCACGTTTTTTGAAATTTCCATGGTTTGCAGCACCAAGTTAAGATTACGCTCTAAACAAGTTGCATCGCATACTACAACCACTGCATCCGGATTACCAAAGCAAATAAAATTTCTTGCAACTTCTTCTTCGGCTGAATGAGCCATCAACGAGTAGGTTCCAGGAATATCCACTAGCACGTATGACTGATTTTTTGTAGAACAATAGCCCTGTGCATTTGTAACCGTTTTTCCAGGCCAGTTACCGGTGTGCTGTTTCATTCCAGTAAGCCCATTAAATACTGTGCTTTTTCCTACATTTGGATTACCGGCAAGTGCAATAATTTTATCATTCGGTGATTGCTTAATAATTTCTAATCCGCTATCTACGGCATTTAATCCAATTGAACTATTCGTCAGCCCCATCTTGTTATCCCCCTTACTGAATCTTTACTTGCGCGTTACAATGATATTCTCGCAATCCTCAGATCGAATTGCAATTACTGCACCACGGATTAAAAAAGCAGTGGGGTCTCCGCCGGGGCTTCGACCGATACACTCAATATCGGTGTTTTCAACCAAGCCAATGTCCAATAAACGACGACGCATACTTCCTGTGGAAAGAAGAGCATTTACAATAGCACTTTCACCAGGGTTTATATCATTCAAAGAATTCATATTCATAGTAATTCCGCCCTTCGAATAAATTTAGGTTAAGGAAACTTTCTATGAACATAGTATTCCAAGATATGGGAAAGGTGACTGCTAAAGTATATAAAAAATAAGGGGAATCAGATGATGACAAAAGCAAATGGGTTTTATACGCTAAAGGGATATCAAATGAATGAAGGTGCAGAACTTACCACCGCAATGGAGGATTATCTGGAAATGATATGTCGGACTTCATTGAAAAGTGGAATTGTCCGCATAAGTGATTTATCTAAGATGCTAAATGTAAAACCCTCCTCTGCCACAAAAATGGTACAGCACCTAAAAGAGTTAGGTTACGTAAATTCCGAAAAATACGGGCAAATTGAGCTGACAGAGGCAGGATCCGAAGCGGGTGCTTATCTTTTATATCGTCATGATGTTATTTCTCGTTTTCTATGTATCTTAAATCAGTCTGAAAATGAATTAGAGCAAGTAGAAAAAATCGAGCACTTTTTAAATCAAAAAACAGTGGAAAATATAAGCAAGCTTACTCACCGCCTTGAGACTGAAAGGAATCAATCCTATACGAATGACATGTAGAAGAATAAAATACTGTTTCTATAGCATTCTTAAGAATTATGAATATGGCTAAAAATACTGCTAATCTTATTTTTTATCTCAGAGTCAATTTAAGGACAAGTTGATTGAAGCAGAAGAAGTAGGGTGGAATTGGATGCGTAGAATTTTCTATAATAACTATAAATCAAAAATCCAAAAATCCGGAAACGATAGACGAATAATCATAGGTGCACAATTATGTATCTGATATTAGCAAAGCGCCCCAAAAGGGACGCTTTCTTAAAGTGAGGCGTTTTATTTTTTACCTGAAATACAAAGACCAAAAAAATCACTTGATACCACTGCACTGCTTAATTCTGAATGACGAAGGAGTTCTGTGATTTCCGATAATGTATAGGCTGCATTTAGCGAAGTCACAAGTCCTCGACGCATTTCTTTGGGACGAGTAGCCTGATAAACCATAGCTTTTTTCAAAGGATGTACATCTCGGCGTAAATCAGTGATACAATAACGACCTCCATGGCGAAGAACACGGTAAATTTCACCAAAAGCTTGTAGTGGATTCTCCCATTCGTGGAGAGAGCCATTGGAGATAACCGTGTCAAAGCTCTCGTTTTCAAAAGGCATTTGCATACAGCTTCCTAAAACATAGTCTGCTGGGAAATTATATTCAACTGCATTTTTTTTGGCAATTTGAATCATGGCAGGGCTAATTTCGCAACCTGTAAGAGAGTTTACACTGATTTTTTTGGTTAATTCTAACCCTACGTAACCGGGGCCTGGTCCAAGTTCTAATAAATCGCCACCTTCGATGCCGGAAGCAATCATTTCATCCACACCATTCCAGCCTTTATCTCTCATTTCTCTGGCAAAAATATCAAAAGCTTCCACTGTCAGTTCATCTTGAATTCCTTCATCTGTTTCAATAATTCTCATTTTTACCATTGAATTCATCCTCCTTTAATAATGATTGCAATGATTGTTCCGCCCAGGTCAGCTCGGCCCTATAGTGTAATAGATGGTGCTCGAAAATGATGTTGGCTGTAACTTCATATTCCTCAGGAATATACCTAAGGGTTTCATTACGATGCGCCTCAAGAGAGGTGAGTACCTTTGTCAGCCTTTTCACGTGATTGCGTAGGCTTTCTATAAGTGCGTTGTTTTCTAAACAATCTGAAAAGTAAAAGGTTCCATCAATATCAAAGGTGGGACGGTATTCTATGTTCAAAGTCTGCTGAAGTAGTTCTTTGAATTTATTCTCACCTGTTTTACTTACCTGATAAATTGTTTTTTCCGGACGCGCGCCATGTTTTTCTCTTTGTGCAGTGATGAAGCCCAAAGCTTCCATTTTTTCTAAGTGATAGTAGACAGTGGGAAGCTTAATTTGGGTGAAATCCTCTAATTGTTCCTCCATCAGTTTTTTTATCTGATATCCATGTTGAGGGCCAAACCGCAAGAGAAGACCAAGAATATAAAGTGGTATCATAAAAACACTCCTGACTAAAAATAATTCATATACTCAGTGTTGACTATATTTTATACTCAGCACTGAGTATATGTCAAGATAAAATGCATACGTTTTGTGAAATAATATTGAATGCTATCAGCGCAGGTGTTTTATGAGCAAAAAAAGTACTCTCTTATAGTAAAGATTATAAAATGAAAATATTACATTCGTTGTGATGATAAAATATATAGAACAGGGAAGTGATCTTCAAACACCCTAATATTTCAATTTTAAATAAAAGAAAGGCAGAGCCCCAAAAAAGGGATCTGCCTATAAAAAATATTGAGTACTAATTAAAAAGCTAGTGATAATTTTATTTGTAGGATTTTGTAGTGTCAATTCCTATGGTAGAGGTTTTCTCATCCCACGTTACACCCACATCTAAAAGCTTTGCAACATCTCTGAGCTTATAATATGTATAATCATTAATTGTATATGCGCTTACGTTTTCTTGAGTACCATCTAAAAACAGTTTTGCTGTTGATGTGATAGCAGTTGTATCTTTCGCAACTGCACTGGTTCCTGTTGTTCCGGAATAACTTAACCCTGTCAACAAATTAATGGATGAATCCTCGTTATTCCATACGGTATCAAATTGTTTTGCCGTACCACTAATGGAATGGGCAATATCTCTTAGCTTAAAATAAGTATAATCGTTAATGGTATATACCTCGAAAGCGGCAGAAGCACCATTGACTGTAATAGATGATTTTGTTGCGTAGGCCTTTTTCTTTTCAATGATAGTTGGTGATTCGGGTTGTGTAGGCTGCGTAGGCGGTACTGCACTATAGTATTTCTTTAAAGCAGTTGCGGCACCTTGGCGATCATCAAATAAATCTCTGGCACTAAAGAAAATACTTCCGCTTACATTATAACTTTCATTCACTTTCAACTGATCGGCAATTTCCTTTGCCACAACATCTTTATAGATTCCTTGTCCGATATAAAGGGTAACTCCTGTGTTTTTTACAAATTCACTCCACCATTTTACCAGAGTTTGGTAGTCTGCATATGCATTTCCTTGCTCCCAGTAAAGCTGAGGTGTAATATAATCTATCCATCCTTTTTCTATCCAGGTTTTCGCATCACCATAAACAGAATAATAACCTTCGCCTCCGTTTGTTGCTGAGCCAGAAGGGTCCGAGCTATTATTTTTCCAAATGCCTAAAGGGCTGATTCCAAACTGAACCTTTGGATTTGTTTCCTTGATTTTTTCACTAACCATACGTACCATGTCATTCACATGTTGACGTCGTGCATTTGCTTCTGCACCGTCTCTGGTTTGACCTTCCGCCAATGGGTAGTTTGTAGGGTAAAAGTAGTCATCAAAATGGATTGCATCCACGTTATAGTTTTTTACAACCTCGCCAACGGTATCTCGGATATATTCCTTCACTTCTGTTTTTGCAGGGTTATAATACATAGCACCATTGTAAGTGATAATCCAATCTGGATGCATTCTCGCCATATTATCGGAAGATAAAGCAGCCAAATCAGTGCCGGAGGTGGTAATCCGATAGGGATTCATCCATGCATGAAATTCCATACCTCTTTTATGGGTTTCATCAATCATAAATTTCATGGGATCATAACCGGGATCTTTGCCTTGTTCGCCTGTTAAAACTGCACTCCAAGGATTTAAGTCTGATTCATAAAAAGCATCGCCTTTTGGTCTAACCTGAACCACCACTGCATTCACGCCAAGTGCTTTCAGTTTATCCAATTTTTGTGTAAACTCAGTTTTTTGTCCGTTGATATTGTTTTGTACAGAGGGGTAGTCCGCACTGTATACCGTTGAAATCCATACACCACGAAAATCCTTTGAGTCAGCGGCAAAAGCCGATACGCAATTTACGTTGCCCACTAACACAGTTACAGTTAGAAGAGCTGCACCAATTTTTTTCAACCACTTTTTCATCATGTTCTCCTATTAATTTACCAATATTACCGTTTTTGCCTATTCTCCTATGAATTTACCATTATTGCCGTTTTTACCTATTCTAACATATTTTTTCCTATTTTGCCATTAAGAAAATATTACAAAAGGCTGGTATTTGATGGTATAAAAATCCCATAGGAAACATTCATTTTTTATCCGAAAACATTAATTTACATCACTTTTAAATTCAAACAAATTTTTATCCTAGGAGAAAACCTTATAAAACCGTTGCATATTTTTGACAGCTGTATTACCATAGGAGAATACGTACGGATGAGAGGTGTATTTTATGAGATATGGCTTAATTGGTGAAAAACTTGGACACAGTTTTTCAAAAATCATACATGAGCAACTGGCAGACTATACTTATGACTTAATTCCTCTTACAAAAGAGGCTTTTCATATTTTCATGAAGCAAAGGGATTTTCAAGCAATAAATGTCACAATTCCATATAAAGAACTTGTTTTGCCTTATTTAGATTGTATTGATCCCAAGGCGGCCGCAATTGGAGCGGTAAACACAGTTGTTCACCGAGGGAATAAACTTTACGGTTATAATACGGATTATGATGGCTTCCGTTACATGTTAATGAAGCACAAAATAAACCCAAAGGGGAAAAAAGTCTTGCTATTGGGGAGGGGTGGAGCGGCAAAGGCCTGCATCGCCGTGGTGAAAGATATGGGTGCTGAACAGATTCTTGCTGTATATTACAAAGAAGATGACGAGACGATTACCTATCAAACGTGTTACGAAAGCCATGGAGATGCGCAGATTATTATCAACACCACTCCTGTGGGAATGTATCCCAATACGGAAGAAAGTCCGATTGATTTAAATGGCTTTGACAACTTAGAGGCAGTGGTTGATGTTGTATACAATCCTCTGCGGACAAAATTCGTTTTGGATGGACTTTCCAAAGGAGTAACTGCGGTAGGTGGTTTAGAGATGCTCATTGGACAGGCTAAATGTGCGGTGGAAATATTTCTAGGCAAAAAAATGGAAAATACGTTAATTCAAAACTTATATACAGCTTTATTAGAGGAAAGAAGTAACCTTGTTCTTATTGGGATGAGCGGTTGTGGAAAAACTACCTTAGGTAAGATGGCAGCGAAACGTTTGGGAAAAGATTTTGTGGACATTGATGAAGAAATTGTTAAAGAAATTGGCATGCCAATCCAAGAGTACTTTTCTAAGATGGGAGAATCCTCATTCCGTCACATTGAAAGAGCTATGGTTCAGAAGTTTTCTAAGGAAAATGGTTTGATTATTGCAACAGGGGGCGGTGTAATTAAGAATGAACTTAACATTAGTGATTTAAAACAAAATGGTAGAATCATTTGGGTTAAGAGAGACGTTTCTTTACTGGAAAGCGGCAATGGCAGACCTTTGGCACCAGATGCCCAGGCAACAGCTAGCTTATATCGGGAACGGTTGCCTTTATATGAAGGGGCGGCAGAACTTGTTTGCCAAAATAATAGCACTACTGAAGAAGGATTAGAGAAACTGATTGATAAATATAATCAGTTATTGTATTAGACTCATAAAAACTCACTTAAGGTAAGATGATGGGAGATTCCTTTACCTTAGGTGAGTTTTTTATTGTTCTTATTCACATTTTACCATGGGGAGTTATAAAATGAAAAAAATACAAGATTCTATGTGCTTATACATCCAGTGTTTCGGCGGCTTTATAAATTTCTTCAACCTCTTTTTTTGAAAGGGAACGATTGAGAGCAAAAGCTATGAAAATGATTCCCGGGATATCCACAGCAAGGCGGGTTAGGGAAAATTTCACTCCCATGTATGTCATTTCGAACATCAGCATAGGGATTTTTGTAGTGGACCAAGCACCAATGAAAATCATTAGGTTGGTAAATTTTACGCCTTTTTTCATAAAGACGGATGCAATAGGAAACGCTCCATACAGGGGGCCTGCCGCAAAGGAACCGATAATAAAGGCCAGAAACATTCCTTTTAGTCCAGAATTTTCCCCCATATATTTCACCATAGTTTCTCTGGGAATCCAAACATCCAGCAGACCCAATAAAATAAACACAGGAGGCACAACCATAAGCATTTGGGTCAGCTGAAAGAGCGAGATACCTGCACTTTTTATTCCCAATTGAGGCCTGAATATGGTTAGGATGCCTAATATAACCAAACTAAAAAGAAAGAACCGATATCTTTTAAGAATATAAGAACTTTTTCTATCATGAACCCACCACCAAACGAATAATGATTGCAACGAAGAAAGAGAAAACAAAAGCGAATAAATTTCTCAATAACGTAAGCTTTTTACCGAAAAATTTTGTTTCTACTGGTATTGTAACTAAGCCAACCATCATGAGGGTGGAAATAAATGCCCCAATCTGCATATATCCCGCACCTGCTTCTACCAGTAGTGCCGCCGTAGGGAAGGCCACATAAGGGGGAATCAATGTAATTGCCCCAACAGAACCAGCCAATATTACGCCGAACCATCCTGAATTTTCACCAATTAACTGGGATATAACATCTGTATTTACAATTGCCAGGAGAATTCCTACGATTACCAGTAAAGATAAAACTTGAGGAAGAATATTCTCAAATGATTTCCATGCCTTTTTTAATGCGAGCATGGATTTTTTTTTGTCCTTCACAAATGAAATAGAAAGTGCAACAATTGCTGCGATATAAAATAAATAGGTTTGAATATCCATCATTTATCTCCATACAAAATTAGATTTAAATACTGTAACTGTTGAAGTATCAAATAAAATCATAAATTCAGACATCTTCTTTTGTTTTAGTTTCAAGCTTACTTATGATACGAAACAAATATTGATGCAAGTTATCTTTTTCATCATCCTTTAGACAGTCAAAGATTTTTACCGCTTCTTGCTTGTTTTTTTCCATAAACTTAGCTGCTTCCACCCCTTCTTCTGTTAAATAGATACACATTGCCCGCCGATCTTTTTCGCTGGGAGTACGGGAGATGTAGCCGTTTGTCTCCAGCTTCATGATGATTTCCCCCACAGATTGAGAGCGTATATCCAGCCACTCCGATAGCTCTTTTTGCCGTATACCGGGATGATTGAGCAAAAGAGTAAGAATACGTCCTTGCCCTTGAAAGGATTCTTTTTGGGCAATTCGATTCTTTTGATGATGGTAACGATGCATCAACCGACTGACTAAAAAAAATTGATCCATTAAATCTAAATTGTCTTGCATGTTTCGTCCCTTCTTTGATTTATAAATTTTATAGTCCATATTATACAGGTACCTTTATAATATTTCAACAGGAATAATTCTCATTTCAATGTTTCTTTTATCAAGTGGCAATAAGTTTTTAACCTGAATTAAGTTGTCTGACTTCGGTACAGTTCAAAATATTTATGGGGAAAATTAAAATTAACATAGTAATTTAGTATGATTTTTAGTTACAAAATGCACTTATTTAGTAAATTATTAAATAATCTATCATTTAAAACATGAAAGTAAATGATTAATATTGTGTAAATATTACTAAAACTTTCATGGAAAAGACATGCGTAGAAATGGAGATTTATATAATTTCCTTAAGTGTTTAATTCTAAAACTACATAGTTATATCACGATCTGTGGAATTTATAGTGAAATCTAGAGTTAACGTTGGATAATTTAACAATATTCGACATAATTTTCTAAAAAAATATTGACTATAATTTTATGAACAAGTATATTTAAAAAATAGAATTACATAAGCAAATGT
>JAEZPX010000266.1 GCA_023413275.1 Bacillota bacterium
GTTAATACGATAGTTAAGCCATCTAATTTCCAAGAAAGAATTCCCTTTTCTCTGCCTAAAAAACTTTCTAATTTTTGTGGCTCCTTTGTTTTATCTAAAGATAATATTGGGCTGTCATGCTTCACCTTTTGCAAATTACTCAATACGGTATAACCAACCCTTTGGGTAGGGCTATTCGCCAGTATGATGCCGCTTTCCTTTTCCAAATGCTCCAGTTCATCATACAAACGATCATACTCCTGATTAGACATTATTTCTATATCCTTTTGATAATACGCTTCAGCCGCCTTATTCAAAAGAGAAATCAATTCCTTTATCCGGTTTACCATTCAGCCTCAACTCCTAAATCTTTATTCGGTTACTTTAATCAGCTTTGATAATTTCGCCATGAATTTCTTTGTTCCCTTCTCACCAAAGGAAACCTCAACTTCATAATCCGCACCACCATTTTGAATGGATTTTACTACGCCGATGCCATACTTTGGTGCACGCACCTTATCGCCTTCTTTATAATTCAATTCAAAATCCTTAGGGGCAGGCATTCTCTTATTTTCCGTAGAAGGAGTAATAAAAGTTGCAGGGATTCCTGTACCTCTTCCACCAATACGTTGCTGTTTTAAAGATGTAATTGGCGAAAGCTTCATACTATTTTTCATAGCATATTTCTTTGCCATCTCAGAAATTTCCCTAGTAGGCATATCCACCAGCTCTTGGGGAATTTCCTTTAAGAAGCGAGATGGCGGATTGTATTGTGTAATCCCATGTTGCATACGACTTTTTGCATGGGTAAGAAATAATTCTTCTCTTGCACGGGTAATTCCCACATAGCAAAGGCGTCTTTCTTCCTCGATATCCTTTTCTCCTCCATACATTACTGCACGGAAGGTAGGGAACATGCCTTCCTCCATACCAATCATAAATACATAAGGAAATTCCAAGCCTTTGGCGCTATGTAATGTCATAAGCACAGCAGCGTCCTCTCCTGGCTGATAACTATCAATATCCGCTACCAAAGAAACTTCTTCCAAAAATCCCATTAATCCACCTTCTGGATTATTTTTATCGTATTCCACTGCTTTATTCACAAATTCGTCAATGTTTTGCAAACGTGAAAGAGCCTCTTCTGTCCCTTCTGTCATCAACAGTTGGAAATATCCTGAACGTTTTACCACTGTATCAATCAATTCCGCTGCAGATAAATCAGCTGCGTCCTTTTGCAAACTAATAATAATTTCAAGAAAATCTCGGAATTTTGATGCTCTAGTTTTTAATTCCGTAATTTCATCCAACCTCAACAATGCATCAAACAAAGATATTTGGTTTGCTTCTGCAAAGGCTGCAACCTTATCTATGGATGCCTCACCAATTCCTCTTTTGGGAACATTGATAATGCGGCGTAAAGCAATGGTATCCACAGGATTGGCTAAAACCTTAAGGTAAGAAAGAATATCCCTTACTTCTTTACGCTCGTAAAACCGAACCCCCCCAAACAAGCGATAGGGAATCCCTTTTTTTACAAATTGGTCCTCCACCGCACGAGACTGAGCGTTGGTGCGATATAACACAGCCATATCCTTAAATTCTCTGCCACTATTTACAATTTCTTGAATCTGCTCAGCAACAAAACGCGCCTCGTCATATTCATTTTCACCTTTATAAATATGAAGAATATTTCCACCATCATTCTCTGTCCAAAGAGATTTATCTTTTCTTGTCTGATTATTCTGAATCACGGAATTTGCTGCTTCCAGAATTTTTTGAGTGGAGCGGTAATTTTGTTCCAGCTTTATTACAACGGTTTCAGGGAAATCCTTTTCGAATTCCAAAATATTTCTTATATTCGCACCACGCCAACCATAGATACTTTGGTCATCATCTCCAACAACACAAAGATTTTTATATTTAGAAGCCAGCATACAAACCAGTTCATACTGTGACGTATTTGTATCCTGATACTCGTCTACCATAATGTATCGGAATCGATCTTGATACTTTTCTAAAACTTCAGGATGATTTCTAAACAATAAAACAGTTTTATAGATTAAATCATCAAAATCCAAAGCATTATTTTCTTTTAAACGTTTTTGGTAAGTGCGATAAACGGCAGCGATACGACTTGCTTTTTCGTCTCCTCGGTCAGCATTCTTTGAATAATCCTCCCAAGAAACCATTTCCTCCTTCAGGTTGCTGATGATAGACATAGCACCTCTTACCGAAAAGGATTTATTCATGGTATCAAAGCCCAGTTGTTTAAAAACCTCACGCATAAGCTTTTCTTGATCATCAGCATCATAAATAGAAAATTGTCCATCATAATCCAGATAATGAATTTCACGGCGCAAAATGCGAACGCAAGTGGAATGGAACGTACTGATCCAGATATCCTCTGCCCCGTTTGGTACCAGCTTAAGCACACGCTCTCTCATTTCCTTTGCAGCTTTATTTGTAAAAGTAATCGCAAGGATATTCCAAGGCTTCACTCCTGTCTCCAGCAAATGGGCAATACGCACGGTTAACGCTCCGGTTTTTCCACTACCTGCCCCTGCCAAAACCAAAACGGGACCATCCTTTTGTAAAACTGCCTTTTGCTGCATCGTGTTGAGCTGCTCAAACCCTATCATATTATTCTCCTCTTCCTAATTAAACTACACAATATATACTTTCAGTTACGATATATTAAAAAAACAGATGAAATTTTACGAAACGATTCGCTGGGCAACTCTGCCCCTAAAATCTTGTACCATTATCATCTGGATAAATGCTAACATAAGCTTTAAAAAGCGCCAAGAAAGGCTGATATCGATGAAGTCCGGATTCGTTTCCCACTGCTTCGTCAATAATCAGCCCCACGCTTTATTCATACATTCATAAAACTTAATTTTCTTCCTTCTGTTCCATTGCCTTCACGCGATCTATCGCCAATTTATATCCGTCAGTCCCATAATGAAGACATCGATTCACTCTGCTGATTGTTGCAGTTGAAGCACCGGTTTTCTCTGCGATCTCTACATAGGTACATTTTGCATCCAGCATGGCTGCAACCTCCATACGCTGGGCAATGGCCTGAATCTCATTCACCGTACAAAGATCCTCGAAAAGCTGATAGCACTCTTCCACTGTATTCATACACAAAATACACTGAAAAAGCTTATCTGTAAGTTCTGTTTTAATTTTTTTATTCATCTGACAAGGCCACCTCTTTTGCACTATAATCCTTTTTATATTAACATACTAAAGTGCTAAAGTAAAGGGATTTCCTTCTATTTTTTCTGCCTTTTATTGCGTTTTATTGCATACAAGAGTTTTTCAGGATCAGTATTCAAAACCAATTCATCAGGAAAACCGATTTTTTCTAACAGCCTTTCAACATAATAAATATCGCCAATTCCTGTATAGAAATGAGCATCACTCCCCACTACAATGGGTACCCTCTCTTCCATGGCCATTTGCAATAATTTTTCTATATTTTCATCACTACCTGCACGGAAGCCTCCCGGCACCAAAGATGCATTGTTGATTTCAAGCAAAGTACCTGTTCGTTTAGCCGCTTTGAAAATTTCGTCATAATCCAAAGGATATCTTGGGTCTCCGGGATGTCCTAGTATATCTACAAATGGATTCTCCATTGCACGAATGCAAGCATTTGTATTTTCCTCTATGGTTCCCGGTGCAATACAAGGAATATGTAAGCTTGCAATAGAAAGATCCAGACCAGAAAGGGTTCGATCATCCATATCAACGCTCCCCTCAAAGTCAAGAATATTAAGCTCTACTCCTTTTAACACTCGAACGCCAAAAAGCTCATTGGGAATCACGTGGAGATTTGCAAAATAAGCATGGGATGTGGTATTTTGCATTGCAGGCGCATGCTCCGTCAAAGCAATTAGCTGAAGCCCCTTTTCTGCGGCAGCTCGAACGTTTTCTTGAATTGTACTATAGGCATGTCCGCTGGCCAGACTATGGGTATGGGTATCTGCTAATATTTTCATAATTTTCATCTCACCTCCAATGCAACAGATTCTTGCTTCTTATTCTCAATAGGAACCACTTAGAATTCCTGGTTAATCATTTGAAATCGTGTAAGACACCGTAAATAAAACATTTTCTAATCACCCTATTGGAATGCCTTACCACTTAAGTTTAAAGTATAGCATAAATTTCATAGAAAAGCAAAAATCAGATAAAAATTTCTTCTGACTCCAATACAGCATCATCTATTTATCTCTATCTGATAATTTAACAATACCCATGGGGTTCATTATAAAAAATAAAAAACCCCCTCACCACCCAAGGCAAGGGGATTATTTTTATAGTAAATTCATACTAACAATTTTTTGCGATTTTGGCTTTATTTCTTCATATAAAAACAATCATTGATGTGCAGTGGGATGTAGAAAGCATCTGCCACAAATGAAGCAGTTTGCCTTTAATCCTCATAAATAGGATATCTGTCTGTTAACGCTTTTACACGTTTTTTAGCTTCTTCCTTATTGCTTTCAAAGTCTTTCAAAATTAGGGTTATGACTGTAGCGATTTCCTTCATATCGTCTTCCACCATACCTCTTGAGGTAATGGCAGGCGTTCCAATGCGAATGCCACTGGTTACAAAGGGCGACTGTGGATCATTTGGGATTGTGTTTTTATTTACAGTAATTCCAACCTCATCCAGTTTTTTCTCTGCTTCCTTCCCTGTGATATTCAATGAGCGCAAATCAACCAGCATGAGATGATTGTCTGTGCCGCCAGACACAATATTCACACCATTTGCCTGTAAACTTTCCGCTAAAACCTTTGCATTCTTTACAACCTGACCAATGTATTCTTTGAATGAAGGCTCCAATGCTTCTTGAAAGCATACAGCTTTAGAAGCAATGGTATGCATCAATGGACCACCCTGAATTCCTGGGAAAATAGATTTATCAATTTTTTGGGCAAATTCCTCTTTACACAGTATCATTCCGCCACGAGGGCCACGCAGGGTTTTATGGGTTGTTGTGGTAACAAAATCTGCATGAGGTACAGGAGAGGGATGTAAACCTGCCGCAACCAATCCGGCAATATGAGCCATATCCACCATAAAGTAAGCTCCAACTTCTTTTGCAACCTTACCCATAAACTCAAAATCAATGGTTCTTGCATATGCACTGGCACCAGCAACAATCATTTTTGGTTTAACCTCTAATGCTTTATTGCGAAATGCCTCATAATCAATAAAACCGTTATCATCCACGCCATAGGCCACAAAGTTAAAATATTTTCCTGAAAGGTTAACGGGACTACCGTGGGTCAAATGACCGCCATGATCCAAATTCATACCCATAACAGTATCACCATATTGAAGCATGGCAAAATAAACAGCTTGATTTGCCTGAGAACCACTGTGGGGCTGTACATTCACATGATCACAGCCAAATAATTTTTTTGCCCGATCTCTCGCCAAATTTTCAACAATATCAACCTTTTCACAACCACCATAATAGCGCTTCCCAGGGTAACCCTCTGCATATTTATTTGTTAAGGGCGTACCCATGGAAAGCATAACTGCCTTGGAAACAATATTTTCCGATGCAATTAACTCAATATTATGCTGTTGACGCACAAGTTCAGCCTCAATTGCCTGGGCAACCTCAGCATCCACATTTTTTATTTCTTCAAAATTCAAACCCATTTTTCATCCTCCATTCCTTTTATGAAAATACTTTTTGTTTCACGAATGATCTAATCCATGCTGCTTTGAATAAGTTCTCTGTTCTTTTCTTTTTAAGCATATTCCTTTAAATCGAAGAAATAATGAAGCATCTCCCGTAAAGGACTATATCCAGAGTATAACATTTTAGCAGGAAAAAAGTACTTGGCAAAATAGATAAAAAAAATTTCACTTATATTAAAAATAAGGTTAAATCTTCCAACCTCTGCAAAAGAAAAGCTAAAATACTTCAAATATATTTATTTTACTCCTATCACCCATTTTCTCACTTTACATACTATATATAAGAACATATACAACTCAAAGGAGGCAATCTTATGGGAGCTTTTGAATTTGATAACAATACAGAACTCAGTAGTAGAAGCTGTGGCTGTGGATGTGGATGTGGCTCCAATGCTGGAACTGGCGAAGTATGTATCATCGCGCAAAAAATCTTCGACCAATGCCGTATTCAGAAATGTTTAACACCCGATATTTTGGGACCCGCTAGAGCTGCAAGGAATGGTGGTCCTGGTGGTAACGACATGATTTGCGAGGGTGATATCATCATTCCCCCTTGCAACGCAACCGATGTTATCATCAAACATCTGATACTGAAAAAAATCGAAATTATTCGCAAGACCCCCAGCTCTTTGCAAACCGGCTGCTGGGATATTGAACTAAGGTATGTATTTGAATATACTTTAGAATTCCGTCGTTCTGATGGTTGCTTTATCGGACGCATTGATGCAACAAGCAGTTATACCCTGAAGACAACATTGTTTGGTTCTACCGAAGCAGAAACAACAACTGTAAACGAAATGTTTAATGGTTGCTTTAGCGGCATCGGCGGCCCTTACGTTGTAGCAGAAGGTAAAGCTCTCGCATTGGATGCTGAATTGAAGTATGCAAGTCCTAGTAACAACAACTGCTGCTGCTGTTGCTGTAGTTGCATTTGCGGATGCGAAAGCGGATGCGGCTGTGACAATGGAGGTAACAATGGATGCAACAGCGGATGCAACAACAGATGCAACGATTACTGTGATCCTCAAACAGCTCCAGTAGCTGTAAATGTCACAATCGGTTTGTTCACAATTATCAAACTGTATCGCCCTGTAAACATGGTAGTTCAGTCCTTAGGCACATGCTTGCCTGAAAGCTGTGTATCACCTTTGCAGAACGGTGATCCTTGCGGAAACTTTAATGCAATGAGTTTCCCTTGGGATGCATTTGTACCTTCCCAAGAACCTAAATCCTGTTGTGCATATACACCAACCTACAGTTCTCCAAACTGCGATGCGGATGATAGCAACAATTGTGTAAATAACTGCAATAATAATTGTAATTGCAACAACAGATGCAACTGCAGATAAAAATGTAGCTCCACATCATTCCCCCGGCAAATGCCGGGGGTTTTTAAATTTATTGTTAACTTCCGACAGTCAAAGGTAAGAGGGCTTAAAAGTTTATCAATTGATGTATATGGTATATCGACTATACAGATAAATTGCTTTTTCAATCTTATAGTATAAAAAAGAACCGGGTTCATCTTAAACCCAGTCCTTTTTTACAGCTTCTTAGCTCAACTAATTTGCGTTCTTTACTTCATCTGAGCCAAACGTTCTTCAATCTGTGCTAACATTGCTTTGTACTTTTCGCCTTTCGCCTTTTCCTCATCAATCAAAGACTTAGGTGCTTTTGCTACAAAACCCTGATTTGCCAACTTCTTTTCCACACGCTGAATTTCACCCAGCATTTTATCTCGCTCTTTTTCTAAACGCTCTATTTCCTTGGAAATATCAACCAATTCTGCCAAAGGCATATAGATTGTCGCATTGGAGATTACTACTGAAACTGCATCTTCGTCAATGCCTTCTCGAGTGTTTTGAACCATAACCTCACTGGCATATGCCAAAGTTTTAAAGAACACCTTTGCATGCTCAAAAATATGGCTGATTTCTTCATTTTCAGTAACAACATATACTTGAACCTTCTTGGAAGGAGCTACATTCATTTCACCTCGTATATTACGGATATTGCGAACGGCTTCTTTGATTGTATCAATTTCCATTTCATTTTCTTTATAGTTCCACTCTTCCTTATATACAGGCCAATCGGAAATCATGATACTTTCTTCCCCATCCTGCATGTGCATAAACAGCTCCTCGGTGATGAAAGGCATAAAAGGATGCAACAGCTTAAGCGCATTAATCAAAACGGTTTTCAGTGTCCAAAGGGCAGCTTCTCTGGTATGGTCCTCCTTATTGTACAAACGAGGTTTAACCATTTCAATATACCAGTCACAATATTCATCCCAAAG
>JAEZPX010000269.1 GCA_023413275.1 Bacillota bacterium
TCCTTTACCTCACGCAAAGCGGTTTGCCGATAGGTTTCGCCTTCTTCCACAGTGCCCTTGGGCAATACCCAACCCATATATCTGCCGTTTTGGTTTTTGTATAAGAGAAGAATTTTCCACTTATAAATCACAACGCCTCCACAGCTCACCGCTTCTACCACTGGTTGACCTCCGTAATTGTGTTATTTTCTGCCAAGTATTCTGTTTTAATCAGTATACCGCTTTTTCCTATTTATTTCAAGTCCAACAGTAAAATCGTGTCATTTTATTCTCTAAAAGGTGAAATACGAACCAATTCTTTGATGTGCTTGAGACCCGACCACCACAGCCAAACTTCCAATATCCAAAAGGGAATCCAAAAAAACGAATATTTTTCAAGGAGAAAATAATTATATAAGGCATGAACCAAATACGGAACAAAAAAAGCAAACCAAAGATGTTTTTTTTCACCGAAAAATTTAGCCAATCCTAAATAATATCCCATCTGCACACCAAATAATGCATGTCCCGGTACAGAAAGAAATGCCCTGGAAAAAGCAGTGCTGTAACCACCCATAACGGGATGTGTTACATAAATAATGTTTTCAATCCATGCAAAACCTAAGGATACAAAAACGCCATATACAATACCATCCAAAGGTTCATTAAAATTACCATTCCTCCATATTAGCAGTACTAAAAATATATACTTTGTCACCTCTTCAATACCAGCCGAGCTGAAAAAAGATGTATAAATGGGTGACTCCATATGAGGAAAAACTTTTTCTAATCCTAATCCCACAGCATAAATGACTGCAGTTGTGTAAATTCCATACAGTAATCCTAGAAAGAGCATTCTCCAAGGCTCCTTTTCATATTTATCTCTTACATAAATATAAAATAAGCCTAAAAATACTGGTGCAGCTGCCAGTTGGATTAACATTTACAATCAATCCCCTTTTTTTATGACATTTCTTCCTCCATAGTCTTTCCAAAAAATCATTAGTTATCAATTTTTACATAAAAAAACACACTATTTTTTGTTTATAATTTAAATAGTGTGTTTTTTAATTTTATATATTTTTACTATTCTGTTTTAATTGCCGATAATGCACTTAGTTTCATCGCCCGCTGTGCAGGTAAATAGCCTGAAAGAACACCGATGATCGTTGCGAAGGCAATAGAACCAAGATATAACCAAATGGGTATGGATGAAGACATATCACTGCCTTGCTGCATGGCTACAAAATTAACCAGCTTTGATGTAACAAAGCTTACACCAATACCCAAAATTCCCCCTGCAAATCCGATAAACGCAGCTTCTGTTAAGAAAAGCAACTTAATATCTCTAAGAGAAGCACCAATTACCTTCATAATACCAATTTCTCTGGTTCTTTCATAAATTGCCATAACCATAGTATTGGTAATACCGATTGCTGCAACGACCAAAGAAATAGCACCAATTGCCCCTAAAACCATTCGGAGCATTTTTGTGGTTTCTTTCATAGCATCCAATTCATCCGATAAGCTGGTTGCCCGATAGCCCATGTCCTTAATCTGCTGTTGAACAGCCTGAACATTTTTAATATCCTTAACCTTAACCATAACCTGTTCATATTCGTGGGATTGCTGTTTTTGCCCTCTCCCACTGGAAGAACCATTCCGTTTTTTCTCCCAATCTTGCTGTGCCTTTTCAATTTTCTCAAGTTCTTTTATTGGCATAATGACACTCCATCCATCGCTTCCATCAGCGGACATGGTGCCAACCACTTCAAATTTATTGGGTTTGATGGTTTTATCGGCATATTTTGAACCATAGCTCCAGTCATAGCTAACTTCAACCTTCTCACCAATCAATTCTACTTGGGGTGGTTCAGAATTCATTCTCATTTCCCAGTTTAATTTAGGGTCATAAAATTCCACGCCACCACCAACAACAATAGATTTTACGTCTTCGCCATTCAAGACTCGGCCATCTTCAATTTTATAGCCCAAAGCCCCCATAGCTGCAGGATCAAGACCAATAAAATTTGCATCTGCAACAAGTTTACCACTGCCAAGCATTAGGTAAAGATTTTTGATTGGTGAAACAGCCTCAACTCCATCCATTTGGCGAAAAGATTCCACTGCCACAGCATCCAAATTTACTTTCTTACCATTTTTCTTGGTATCATTCGCAGAATCATCGTCTTGCATATATCGACCATTATCGCCATTGGGCGAATAAACATTAATTACTTGCAGGCTCCCCCAACTTTCAAGCTGACGGGCAAAGCTCTCGTTCATTCCGATACCGATGGATACCATTACAACAATGGAGGCAGTACCAATTACCACACCAAGCACCGTTAGGAATGTTCGGAGCTTTCGCTTTAGTAAATTACGAAGAGCCATATCTAATAAGTCCTTCGTACTCATAAAGACATATCCTCTCTGTCATCTTCATCCTCTTCGTCTAAGTCATTTTTGCTTTCCGCAAAAGTATTCTGGGGTTGTTGTTTCTGACGTCTAATAAAGATAAATAATCCCATAGCAAAAAGTGCTAATAGGGAAATAGAAATCATTACCTTTTTCATATCCATAGGCTCTGTTTCGTTATTCGTATTATCAACATCATCAGGCATCATAGGTTCTGTAACGTTTAATACAAAATCTCTGCGTTCTTCCTTCAGCTCACCAGTTGCATCTTCATAAGAAATCACAATGCTTACAGGTACTTCTCCACTGGTATTGGGTGTAAAAGAGGTCTCAAAATATTCTCCGTTGCCAGACTCCATGTTGCCGATATATGTACTCTTATTCTGGCATTCAACGTCGCCCTCTACCTTAACCATTACGTTATTCAGTGTCACCTTACCTGTGTTGTTATATCCAAAGGAAACGGCAACTGGTGTACCCACTTCCACTGTATCAGGAATCGCAAAATCATCCACTTGCATTTCGGTTACCTGTTTTACGTTAATACCAAGAAGTTCTGTTGCAGTATATTCCTTGCCCGCAGCGTCCTCATATTCAAAGTTTACCGTCAAAGTGTATGTCTTGGGCTGAGCCTCAGGAACAACATATAATCTTAATTTCTTTTGTGTCTTGCCCTTTGGACCGATAGCATCAAAATAGAATGTATTACTGCTGTTTACAGGGGTAAAAATATTTCCTGATTTTTCACTGTCAGAAGATGTCTCTTCTGCTAAAGTTAAAAACATTTTAATATTTTTAACACCTTTTGTTGCATGGGTGTTTAAAATATCCATGTTTAAGTCAAACTCTTGTCCTGCCATAACAATCAACGGATTGCACTCATAATTGCTTACAATTAATTTAGGTTTGCTGGCATTCTCCTCATCCTTGCTGGGATTGCTCACGTTTACCCCCGCATACTGCTTAAAGGAGGTAACCGCTGCTCCACCGGAGGTATATTCTGTTGTAAAAAGTATTGCATAATTTTGTGATTTTGCTTCTGCAGTTCCCGCAAAGGTAAAGGTGAGCGTTGTTGTTGCGCCTGCCTTTAATTCAGAAATTGTTTTCACACTTGCTGATTTAGGAACCACCGCAGAAGCATCTACAGGTTCTGCTTTAACCACAATATTTTTTGCTGAAATCTTACCACTGTTATACAAATCAAAGCTGACTGTGAAATTCTGATTTACACCGTAAACGCCACCGGGTTCTTTCATATTTCGAATCTCCAACTGAGATTTCTGCCCTGCTACGCCACCAACATTCACATAATAATCCTGTGCTTTTTCAACAGCTTTTCCATATTTGTCTTTGTACTTAAGCTTGATGGACACAGGATAGTTGCCTGCCGCCATATCTGCGCTGGCTACCAGTGAAAATGCAAAGCTGGCACTACCATCAATGGGTATACTTGCAAAATGCTTACTGCTAAATCCACCGCTTAAACTGATTTTTTCTGTAGACAAATTCTCCAAGCTAATATCCACATCTTGCATATCTTTCTCACCGTTATTTACAATTTTACCACTTAAGTTGGCACTGCTGCCGGGAGACATACTTTCTGGACTAAGGGTCATAGAATCCAATTTAAAGCTTGGTTCATCGTCAAACCCTTTCATTTTCAAATAGATTGTTTCTGAGCTGGTAAATGTGGAATCATTGGCATTTCGGTATGTAAAGTCCAACGTAACTGGGTAACTGGATTCCTTCACTTCACCATTGATATTAATAACCAATGTAACATTCTTGTATCCATTTGCGCCTACACTACCTACGTCACCACCACCAGGAATGGTCACACGGAAAGGATCTGTGGGGCTTCTCTTTACGCTGACATAAACATTATCCGCCGGTGCACCACCTTTGTTTTTCACTTGAATGGTAGCACGGTTTTCCTGTCCCGCCACAACCTCAATCAATGCATCCCCACCAACTATGATTTTGGGGGAACCGTTTCCGCTAAAATCATCTGCCAATATGACTGACGTCTGCCCCAGAACAATGGAACACATCATAATCAATGCAAATACCCTTTGAAACAACCTTTTACTCATCACTCTTTCTCTCCTTCAACCTGGGTCTTATCCTCAATACGTTCTATAATTCCATCTGAGAGCATAACAATTCTATCTGCATACTCTGCCAATTCCAAATCATGTGTTACAATGACTAGGGTCTGGTTATTTTTCTTTGCCATTGCCGTAATCAAATCCATCATTTCATATGTTGTGCGGGTGTCCAAATTCCCCGTTGGTTCATCGGCAAATACCACTTGAGGGCTGTTGATAAATGCTCTAGCAATACTAACCCTTTGTTGCTGTCCACCACTCATTTCATGGGGTTTATGATGGGCTCTTTCTTCCAGACCTACATTTTTTAACATCTCCATCGCCCGCTCATTGCGTTCCTTCAATGGAACATTCTTAAAAATCAGCGGTAACGTAACGTTTTCCATTGCCGTTAATGTTGGCAAAAGGTTGTATGACTGAAAGACAAATCCAACATATTTCTGCCTAAAATCCGCCAATTGATCCTCATTCATCCGCTCTATGTGTTTTTTGTTAAATATAATTTCACCGGAAGAGGGTTTCTCCAATCCCGCAATCAAATTTAATAAAGTGGATTTGCCTGAGCCTGATTTTCCTAACAAACAGCATACTTCCCCTTGTCGGATATTTAAGCTGATGCCGTTTACTGCCTGAATGTGTTCCTTACCCATTTGATAAATTTTCTTAACATTTTTAATACGAATTACATTTTGACTCAAGCTTCACACTCCCCTACATTAAAAAATAATGTCGATTTTTAATATTTATCGTAACATATACTTGTTACAGAATTGAACCAGAAAGCTTAAATTTTTCTTAAAATACAGTTTCAATTTGGTAATTTTGGTTGCAATGCCACCTTCTTCCTGATACTCTTAAGGAAGGAGGGATAAGTA